>CAZPZK010000387.1:0-3247 GCA_964591095.1 uncultured Moraxellaceae bacterium
CCCCTCGGACAAGGCCGTGATCCTCGTCTGCAACCTGGGGCAGGTCGCCGGCAGCGCCGCGCGGCAACTCAAGGCCAAGGGCTTGCAGAATGTGTTCAAGCTGGAGGGCGGCATCGCCAACTGGAAAAGTTTGTCACTGCCGCTTGTAAAGCGCTGAACAAACCCCCACTCCTTATTCAAGTTCCGCCACGAAACCGGCGGACGGACGGAGAATCCTGATGGCCCATGTTGTGATTTATACCACCACCATCTGCCCCTACTGCGTGCGCGCCAAGATGCTGCTGCAAAAGAAGGGCGTGGCCTATGAAGAAATCAATGTCGGCAACGATCAGGAGATGCGCCTCAAGCTGGTGGAAATGACCCGCCAGCGCACGGTTCCCCAGATTTTCATCAATGACCGCCATATCGGCGGCTGTGATGATCTGTACGCGCTGGAGCGGCAAGGCGCGCTAGATCCCTTACTTGCCCCATGACCCATAACTCCAATCAAGGAACACACCATGAGTGAACAAGAGAACCAGGGCGGCCAGTTCGCCCTCGAACGCATTTTCGTCAAGGACCTGTCTTTCGAAGTCCCCAGCTCCAAGGTCTTCCTGGGTGAATGGAAGCCGGAAATGAACGTCAATCTGGGCACCGAAACCCAGCGCATCGGCGAAAGCCATTTTGAAGTCACCATGACCGTTACTGTCACCGCCACCAACGCCGGAACCACCGCCTTTGTGGCGGAAGTGAAGCAAGCCGGCATCTTCATGGTGCAGGGCGTGGTCGAGCCGCAATTGTCACAATTGCTGGGCGCCTACTGCCCCAATATCCTGTTCCCCTATGTGCGCGAAGCGATCTGCGATGTGGTCAATCGCGGCAGCTTCCCGCAACTGTTGCTGGCCCCGGTCAATTTCGACGCCCTGTTCGCCGAAAGCCAGCGTCAGCAGCAACAGCAAGCCGCTGCCGGTTCCGTTCAATAAAACGGACCCGCCCTCTCCCGTCCGGGAGAGGGCATCACCCTTCTTCCCCCGTTTCCCGCCCCGGCAATCCTGCAAACCCTTGTTGACGCCACGCTTCATACACCGAGACCGCCACGGCGTTCGACAGATTGAGGCTGCGACCGGCATGAATCGGCAAGCGCACCCTTTGATCCTCGGGTACTGACTCGCGAATGGCGGCCGGCAGGCCACGGCTTTCCGGACCGAAGACGAGCGCATCCCCGTGCCGATAGCGGACTTCAAAGGCGCTGTTCGTGGTTTTGGTGGTAAAGGCAAACACCCGCGACGGTTGCACGCTTTCGAGAAACGACGGCCAGTCGGCATGGACTTTCATCCTGGCCCATTCGTGGTAATCCAGACCGGCGCGGCGCAACTTGCTGTCCTCCAGCTCAAAGCCCAGCGGCTCAATCAGATGCAGTTCCGCGCCGGTATTGGCGCAGAGCCGGATGATATTGCCGGTATTGCCGGGAATTTCCGGCTCGAAAAGCACCACATGAATCATGTCAAATCACAGTCCTGAAAAAAAATCCGAAAAAAACGCAACCGGCTGTCAACCATTCCCGGCCTCGGACGTTATTAACCGTACATTCAACGGAATGTAACCCCGATAACCGCCGTGGAGCATACATCATGAAACTCACCCAGTCCGCCCTGATCCTGTCGATCGCTGCCGTCCTGACTGTCTCCGCCTTGCCCGCCCATGCCCGTGACCGCCAGCCAGGAGCACAGCCGCACCGCCATGATTTTCAACATCATGGAGAGCGGCATACCCGTCGTGGCCAGGTCGTCAGCAGTGAAACCACCCAGCAGGCGACCGCCAACGGCTTCAAGCGCAATACCATCCTCACCAATGCGCAAGGCCAAACCGCTACCCGGCAAGTCGAAGTCAGCAATGACCCGGCCGCCGGCACCCATACGCGCACCATGACCGGAACCACCTTTGAGGGCAAACCGGTATCCGGCCAGTCCGTCACCACCCGGACCGATGACGGCTATACCCGTCAAGGCAGCTTTACCGGACCCAATGGCCAGACCAGCAGCCGTAGCGTCGATGTCAGCCGGGACGGTAATACGGTCACCAAGACCGTCACCACCACTAACCCTCAGGGGCAAACACAAACCCATAGCGCCAGCCACCAGATTCAAGGCAAGCAACCCTGAGCATGAGCCGGGATGAACGCGCTTGATGGATGGGAGGGAATATCCTATGTTGACAGACCGTTGACATCCTCCCGACCGGCCATGACCCGAAACCCGCGCCTCGACCTCTTTGCCCGTCATGCGGCGGCGCGGGGCTTGATGATCGCGGGCATCGCGGTGCGTGACCGCGAGACCGCGCTCGATCTGGTGCAGGAGAGCCTGACCGCGCTGGTCAGCCGTTATGCGGACCGGCCCGAAGCCGAGTGGCCGGCACTCTTCCACACCATCCTGCAAAGCCGGATCATGGACTGGAAGCGGCGGCAAGCCAGGCGCGGGCGCTGGCTGGGCTGGCTGCGGCCCGATCCGGACGACCCTGATCACGATCCCTGGCAGGACGTGCCGGATACCGTGGAGACCGACCCCGCGCTGCTTTGGCAGCGGGCTGATGATATGGAACATGTGCGGGCCGCCCTGCAGGCGTTACCCCTGCGTCAGCAACAAGCATTCCTGCTGCGCGCCTGGGAAGGTCTGGACACCGCGTCCACCGCAATCGCCATGGGTTGCGGAGAAAACAGCGTCAAAACCCATTATGCCCGGGCAATTGCCGCCTTGCGCTCCCGGCTTTCCGACATTGATGGAGGTTCGCCATGACACCGCCGGATGATACGGAGTTGGCCAAACGGTTGAGCGCTACGCTGGACCGCGCTGCGGCGGCTCCAGATGCGGAACTGGAGCGAAGGGTTCGCGACGCCTTGCTGATCAGCACCAAGCCAACAGCAGCACGTACCGGTCGCTGGGCATGGGCCGGGATGGCACTTGCCGCCGGGGTTGCCGCCTTGCTCTGGCTTCCGTATCCGGCACCGGTTAAGCCGGGTACCGTATCGGTTGCCGCCGCCCCGGTTTCGATCGAGCCAGAGTTTCTTGAGGATATGGAACTGGTGGCGGCTCTGGGGGAAGACCCGGATGAAAGCTGAACACCTTCTGGCTGCCTGCCTCCTGACTGTCGTCATGCCGGCTCATGCCGGTGGACCCGCGCTGGACAAGGCCTTCCTGGAATATCTGGAACAATTCGGCGATGAACGCGGCGAGGTCTTCGATCCGCGCGATCTCGACAGCCTGCCCCCTTC
>CAZPZK010000388.1:0-3244 GCA_964591095.1 uncultured Moraxellaceae bacterium
GCCGTTACCATGCCTGGTATCCCTTGTTCGAGGCGGTGGACACCTTCCTCTACAGCCCGCCCTCGGTCACCCATGCCGCCGCTCATGTTCGCGATTCGGTGGACCTCAAGCGGATCATGATCCTGGTGTGGATGGCAACTTTCCCCGCCATGTTTTTCGGCATGTGGAATGTCGGAAATCAGGCGCTGGGCGCCTTGAGTTTTGCGGCGGCGCAGGGAGTCACTGCGGACATGGCGGTGGAGGGTTGGCGTCATGCCCTGATTGCCGCGCTTGCCGGCTTTGATCATGCCAATATCTGGCACTGCCTGGTGTACGGCGCTACCTTCTTCGTACCGGTATATCTGGTGACCTTCATTGTCGGAGGGTTCTGGGAAGTACTGTTTGCGATGAAACGCGGCCACGAAGTCAATGAAGGATTTTTTGTGACCTCGGTGCTGTTCGCCCTGACCCTGCCGCCGACGGTTCCGTTGTGGCAGGTGGCACTGGGCATCAGTTTCGGCGTTGTTATCGGCAAGGAAGTTTTCGGGGGCACCGGCAAGAACTTCATCAACCCGGCGCTGGCGGGTCGCGCCTTCCTGTTCTTTGCCTATCCCGCCCAGATGTCCGGCGACACCGTCTGGACCGCCGTGCAATCGCAATTGTGGAAGCAGGGCGTCGATGGTTATTCCGGCGCCACCGCGCTGGGCCAGGCCAAGCTGGGCGGACTCGAAAGCATGCAGCACCTGACGGCGACGGGAATGCAACCGATCAGTTGGTGGGATGCCTTTATCGGCACCGTTCCCGGTTCCGTCGGCGAGGTGTCGACGCTGGCCATCCTCTTCGGCGGCGTTATTCTGCTGGCGGCGCGGGTGGCATCTTGGCGCATCATGGCCGGTGTAATGATCGGCATGGCCTCGATGTCTTTTGTCTTCAACCAGATCGGTTCCGCCACCAATCCGATGTTCGCCATGCCCTGGCACTGGCATCTGGTGCTGGGCGGCTTTGCCTTTGGCATGGTGTTCATGGCCACCGATCCGGTATCCGCTGCCATGACCAATACGGGTCGTCTGGTCTTCGGCATCCTGATCGGGGTGATGGTGGTGCTGATCCGCGTCGTCAATCCCGCTTATCCGGAGGGCATGATGCTGGCCATCCTGTTCGCCAACCTGTGCGCGCCGCTGATCGATTATTTCGTGATGCAGGCCAATATCAAGCGGAGGGCCTTGCGCAATGTCTAAGGAATCCACCGGCAAGACCATCCTGGTCGCCACGGTGCTGTCCGTGGTCTGCTCCATCGCCCTGGCGGCGGCGGTTACACTGCTCAAGCCGATCCAGGACACCAACAAGTCCCTGGAGAAACAGCGCAAGATCCTGGCGGCGGCCCAGGTGCTGGAAGAAGGGCAGGGCAGTCCCGCTGAAGTTCATAAGCAGTTCGAACGTTTCCAGCGCTATCTCGTCAATCTGGATACCGGTGAGTTCCGTCAGATCAAGGCGGATGATCCCTATGACCAGCGCAAGGCCACCAAGGACAGCAGGCGTTCCATCGCCCTGACGCCGGAACAGGATATCGCCGGCCTCAAGCGTCGCGCCACGGAAGCCGATATCTACGTGCTGCGTGACGGTACCGGCAAGGCGGAAAGCCTGGTGCTGCCGATCTCGGGCTATGGCCTCTGGTCGACGCTCTATGGCTACATGGTGCTCAAGGCGGACGCGAATACGGTGGTCGGTATCACATTTACCGAGCATGCGGAAACGCCGGGCCTGGGTGGCGAAGTGGATAATCCGAAGTGGAAGGCGCTGTGGCCCGGCAAGCAGGTGTTTGATGCCGGCGGCCAGGCGGCAATCGGCGTGATTAAAGGCACGGTCGACCCGAGCAAGCCGCAGGCGGCGCACCAGATTGACGGCTTGTCCGGGGCCACGCTGACCAGCAACGGTGTTACCCATCTGGTGCGTTTCTGGATGGGCGATCTGGGTTTCCGCAAGTTCCTGAACAAAGTCCGGCAAGAGGGCATTTGACATGGCCGAAGAAAAACAATCTGTCCGTGAAATCCTGTTTGGTCCGATTCTCAATACCAACCCGGTCATTTTTCAGGTATTGGGCATCTGTTCGGCACTGGCGGTCACCAGCAGCCTGAAAACGGCATTGGCGATGTCGGTCGGCTTGACGCTGGTGACGGCGTTTTCCAACTTTTTCATCAGTCTGATCCGCAATATCATCCCCAATTCCATTCGCATCATTGTGCAGATGGTGATTGTCGCGACGCTGGTGATTGTCGTGGACCAGTTCCTGCAGGCTTTTGCCCCCGCCATTTCCAAGCAAATGTCGGTCTTTGTCGGCCTGATCATCACCAATTGCATCGTCATGGGGCGTCTCGAAGCCTTCGCCATGAAGAATCCGCCGGTCATCAGCTTCATTGACGGCATCGGCAACGGGCTGGGTTATTCCGCGCTGCTCATTCTGCTCGCGGTGTTCCGGGAATTGCTCGGTTCCGGCACCTTGCTGGGCTACAGCGTCATCCCCACCATCAGCAATGGCGGCTGGTATGTTCCCAACGGTTTGCTGCTGCTGCCGCCTTCGGCCTTCTTCCTGATCGGCCTGGTAATCTGGGCGTTGCGTTCCTGGAAAACCGACCAGCAGGAATCCACCGAGTACAAGATCGCGCCGCAATCCAAGGCGCAGTCGGCCGGACATTGAGGAGCCACTGACATGGAACATTATCTGAGCCTGTTTATCCGCTCCGTCTTCATCGAGAACATGGCGCTGTCCTTTTTCCTGGGCATGTGCACTTTCCTGGCCATTTCCAAGAAAATCCAGACCGCGATCTCGCTGGGCGTGGCCGTGGTGTTTGTGCAGACACTGACCGTGCCGGTCAACGCCGTGCTCTGGCAATATATGTTGAAGGAGGGCGGTTTGTCCTGGACCGGCATCGAGGGCATTGAGACCGTCGATTTGTCCTTCCTCAGCCTGATGATCTATATCTGCACCATCGCGGCGCTGGTACAGGTCATCGAGATGGCCTGCGACAAGTATTTTCCTTCACTGTACAACGCACTGGGCATTTACCTGCCGCTGATTACCGTCAACTGCGCGGTGCTGGCGGGAGCCTTGTTCATGCAGCAACGGGACTACAACATTCCGGAAAGCGTGGTATTCGGCTTCGGCTCCGGCCTGAGTTGGGCGCTGGCCATCGTGCTGCTGGCCGCCGTGCGCGAAAAGATGAAATACAGCGACGTTCCGCCCGGCCTGCAGGGTCTGGGTATTACT
>CAZPZK010000389.1:0-3229 GCA_964591095.1 uncultured Moraxellaceae bacterium
CTTCCGGCCAGCCGCTGTTTGATACCAGCGGCTGGCCCTCGGGGTCGTGGGATGACGGTCAACTCTGGGTCAAGGATCTCACCACCGGGGACTGGCTGCTGGCGTCCTCGACCGCTGCCGGTGAACCCGGAACCGGCCAGATCGTGGGGGACGCCGCGATCTCGCCGGACGGGCGCTACGTGGTCTTTCAGAGTGATGCCGGGAATCTGGCGGCCCTGGACGGCAACTCACGCATCCTGCTGAAGGATGTGCAGTCAGGGGCAATCAGCATCGTTGATCTGAATCAGGGCGGGTCGACCGGGCCATGGCAAGCCTACAATCCCGTGGTTTCCGCCAATGGAGCCTTTGTCGCCTTTGGCACCTTCTCCAATTCGACCCAGGTGACGCCTCTCATCACCAACAGCGCCTTGAACATCGTTGTCCGCAACATGGCCACTGGCGCCTATGTCCTGGCCAATACCGCGGCAGACGGTCAACAGGCGGAAAACGGGTCAAACAGTCAGTTGGCGGCCATCTCGGCCGACGGAAGCACCGTGGCGTTCATCAGCGATGCTTCGAACCTGGTGGCGGACGATACCAACGGGGTGAGCGATATCTTCGTCAAGACGCTCAGTACCGGCGCGATCCGCCGGATCAACCTGCCGGAAGAGCTTTTTGATAGCACCAAAGGTATCCGGCTGTCGCAAGATGGAAGCCAGGTGAAGTATTTCACCCAGATGGACAGTAATCCGTTCGGGGCGGGTTATGTCGCCGTGGATGTGCTGACCGGCGCCCGCCAGGTTATCACCTCTGAGGTGGCGCCCGGCCTTCTGCAGTGGGATACGCTGGGCTCCGGAGATTCGGCCTTCTACATCGCGTTGGCCGATGGCGAGTTGATTCCCGGTCACGTTTTCACCGCCAATGAAGGCTATGTCGGTTCAAGCAATCTCTTGGGCGGCGGCAGTGGCGGCAGCGCCGGCGCCGACACCGTCGAGGCTTCCCTCAGCCACACCCTGGGCGAGAACCTGGAAAACCTCACCCTCACCGGCACGGCTGACATCAACGGCACCGGCAACGACGGCAATAACGTCATCACCGGCAACAACGGCCGCAACATCCTCACCGGCGGCCTGGGCGACGACACCCTGATCGGCGGCGCGGGTGACGACATTGCCGTCTTCACCGGCAACCGCGCCGATTACACCATTACCGATCTCGGCGGCGGCAGCTTCACCGTCAGCGGCGCGGACGGCACGGACAGCCTTAGCGGCATCGAGACCCTGGAATTCACCGACCAGAGCGAAGTGGTTTCCCCGCTCAACGCCATTCCCCAACTGGCTACGCCCGCCGCCATTAACTACACCGACACGGCCGCAGACGACAGCTTCACCCCGGTTTCGGGTGTGCTGGCGGGCAGCGATGCGGACGCCGGGGCGGTGCTGACCTACGGCATTGACGGCGGTGTAGCCGGCGGCGATACCGTCACCCTGGACGGGCTTTACGGCGTGCTGACGCTTAATCGCCTTACCGGTGCGTACACCTATACCCCGGATGACAACCGCATTGAGCCGCTGGGCGTCAATGTCACCGACACCTTTGCGCTGACCGTCAGCGACGGGCAGGACAGTGCCGGTGCCATGCTCACGGTCAACATTAACCAGTCAGGCTCCACCGAAACCGACGGGAACGACACGTTGACCGGCACGGCGGGAGACGACCGGTTCCAGCCGATGAACGGCAGTGACACGATCGACGGGCAAGGCGGCAACGACACGGTGTCGTATGCCGGCGCCAACGGCAATGTCACCGTGAATCTGGCAACCGGAACCGCAGACACCGGCGGCGCCGCTGAGGATACGCTGACTTCGATCGAGAATGTTGAAGGCTCTGATCACCCTGACAGCCTCACCGGCGACAACGGCGGCAACCTGCTGTCCGGCGGCTTGGGCAATGACACCCTGGACGGCGGCGCGGGTGCAGACACCCTGACCGGCGGCGACGGGGATGACCTGTATTATGTGGATGATGCCTCGGATCTGGTGGTGGAGACGGCGGATGGCGGCAATGACACCGTCATCGCCACGATCAGCCACACCCTGGCTGCCGGCGTGGAAAACCTGCAGCTGGCCGGTGAAGACCCGATCAACGGCGCGGGCAACGCGGGCGATAACAACTTGCTGGGCAATCAGGCGGACAACCAGCTGGACGGCGGGGATGGCAATGACTACCTGGATGGCGCAGGGGGGATGGATACCCTGACCGGCGGCAGCGGTAACGATACTTACCGGGTCTATGACGCCGACAGTACGATCGTTGAGGCGGCGGATGGCGGTGAGGACCTGGTTCAGGCGCTGCGCAGTTACACCTTGTCCGCCAATCTGGAAAACCTGACGCTGGTTGCCGGAGCAGGCAGGATCAATGCCACGGGGAATGCCGCCGGCAACCACCTGACGGGCAACGAGGCCGCCAATGTGCTGACCGGTCTGGGCGGTAATGATGTTCTTGACGGTGGCGCAGGTGACGACACGGCGGTCTACACGGGCAACTGGTCGGCATACACCGTCACCGGCAATGCGGCTTCAGCCACCGTGACCGGGCCGGAAGGTACGGACACCCTCAGCGCCATCGAATTCCTGACATTTAACGGAGTCACAGTCGCCATTGCCGACGCCGTCAACCACGCCCCGGAGGCGGCGGATGACGGCAACGCGGGCGACGCCGTGGTGGAAGCGGCCTCGGCGGGCAGCGGCGACGCCACCGCCAGCGGCAATGTGCTTGCCAACGATACCGACGCCGACAGCGCGCTGGGCGATACCCGCGCGGTCAGCGGCGTGACCGGCGGCAGCGTCGGCGCGGCCGTCACCGGTGTCTACGGCAGCCTGACCCTCAATGCCGACGGCAGCTACGTCTACACCCTCGACAACCACGACGCCGACACCGAGGCCCTGGTGGCCGGCCAGTCGGAGACCGACAGCTTCACCTACACCGTGACGGACGCCAAGGGCGCCACCGCCACGGCGACGCTGGCCATCCTGATCCAGGGCAGCGACGAAAACACCGCGCCGGTGCTGTCCGTCCCGTCCGCGATCACCTACACCGACACCCGGTTCGACGACAACTTTGTCAGTCAGGGCGGCACCCTGGCCGCCACCGACGCCGAGGGCAATCCCCTGACCTACGGCATCGACGGCGGCACGGTGAACGGCGACAGCGTCACGTATACCGGCGGCTACGGCACGCTGGTGCTGGA
>CAZPZK010000390.1:0-3227 GCA_964591095.1 uncultured Moraxellaceae bacterium
TCGAGTGCGGCGCGCAGTGTACCGGCGGTAACTTCACTGACTGGGAAAGCGTGCCCGGTTACGAAAATATGGGCTTCCCGGTGGCGGAATGCTTCGCTGACGGCTCCTTTATTATCAGCAAGCCGGAAAAGACCGGCGGGCTGGTCAGCCGCGCCACCGTCGCCGAACAGCTGATCTATGAAATCGGCGACCCGCAAGCCTATTTCCTGCCAGACGTGACCTGCGACTTCTCCACCGCCAAGGTTGAGCAAGTGGGGGAGAATCTGGTGAAGGTTTCCGGCGCGAAAGGCTTGCCGCCGACTGATAGCTACAAGGTGTCCGCCACCTACCCCGAAGGCTTCCGCCTGATCGCCAGTTTCGTGATCATCGGTATCGACGCCGCCCGCAAGGGCGAGCGCGTCGCCAACGCCATCTTCACCAAGGTCAATGCCGTGCTGCGCAAGCGCGGCGTGCCGGAATTGGTGTCGCCGTTCGTGGAAATCATCGGCACCGAACAGGCCTATGGCGCTAACGCCAATCCGCTGATGCGCCAGTCCCGCGAAGTGACCGTGCGCATGGTCGCACGCTATCCGGCAAAGGAAGGGCTGATGTTCCTGGCCAGCGAAATCGCCCAGGCCTCGACCGGCATGGCGCCGGGTCTGGCCGGAATCATGGGCGGCCGTCCTAAGCCCTCCCCCGTGGTACGGCTGTTCTCGTGTGTCGTGGCCAAAGCCGGGGTACCGGTCAGCCTTGACATCAATGGCGAACGCATTCCCGTCGAGATTCCCGCGCAGGGCGGCTTTGTGCCACCGACTCGCCATGCCGTGGGGCCGGTTGCCGACAACAGCACTGTCTCCAATACCGTGCCGCTGATCCGTCTGGCCTGGTGCCGCAGCGGCGACAAGGGCGACTCCTCCAACATCGGCGTCATAGCCCGCAAGCCGGACTACCTGCCCTGGATCCGCGCCAGCCTCACCGAAGCCGCCCTGCGCGAGTACTGCGCGCACTGGCTCGATGCGGAGAAGAGCAAGGTCGACATCTATGAACTACCCGGCCTGGACGCCCTGAACATCCTGCTGACCAACGCCCTGGGCGGCGGCGGCATCGCCAGCCTGCGCATTGATCCGCAAGGCAAGGCCCACGGCCAGCAATTGCTCGACATGCCGGTGAAAATTCCGGCGGAACTGCTCTGATTAAGGACCGATGACCATGATGCAATACAACTCCCTCTTCAAACCGGAAGCCTTCGCCGACAAGGTCATCATTGTCACCGGCGGCGGCTCCGGCATTGGCCGCTGCACCGCCCATGAACTGGCGGCGCTGGGCGCGCAGGTGGTGATTACCGGCCGCAACGCGGAAAAACTGGCGCGCGTGGAAGATGAGATCATTCAGGACGGCGGCCTGATCCGGACGATGGTCTGCGACATCCGCCAGGAAGAGCAGGTCAAGGACACTATCGCCAGCGTGCTGAAGGAATACGGCCGTATTGACGGCCTGGTCAATAACGCCGGGGGGCAGTTCCCCTCGCCGCTGGCCAATATTTCCACCAACGGTTTCGACGCCGTGATCCGCAACAACCTGCACGGCACCTTCCTGATGATGCGGGAAGCCTACAACCAGTGGATGAAGGATCACGGCGGCAGCATCGTCAACATGACCGCCGACATGTGGGGCGGCATGCCGAACATGGGCCATTCCGGGGCCGCGCGCGCCGGGGTGGACAACCTGACCAAGACCGCCGCCGTGGAATGGGGCGTGAGCGGTGTTCGCGTCAATGCCGTGGCGCCGGGCTGGATCATCTCCTCAGGCATGGACACCTACCGCGGCGACTTCGCCAAATTCATCATTCCCAAGCTGGCCAGCAATGTCCCGTTGAAGCGCATGGGCACCGAATCGGAAGTCTCCAGCGTCATCTGCTTCCTGCTGTCGGAAGCAGCAGCCTATGTCTCGGGCATGACGATCCGATTGATGGTGCATCCTCTCTCGGCACCCGAATCTACGATCTCGCCGATCATGAAAACTCCGAACCCTACAACGGATTCCACCGCGCCTACCTTCCCGACATTTTCAAGAAGGGTGAGTAATCATGCCGATCATTGAGCTGGATCACGACCGCAACAGCGCCGACTTTCAGGCCAACCGCGCGGCCATGCAGGAACAGATCGAGGCTGTGAACGCCATCAAGCAGAAAGTGCTGGAACGCTCGATGCAGGAAAAGCCCAAGTTCGCCAAGCGCGGCAAGATGCTGCCGCACGAACGGGTACAGCACCTGCTCGACGCCGGGTCGCCGTTCGTGGAGCTGTGCGGACTGGCCGGTTATATGATGCACGACGACAAGGACGGCACCGAGGCCGGCGGCAACATGATTTCCGGCATCGGCCTGGTCAACGGCGTGCGTTGCCTGGTCAGCGCCAGCAACTCGGCGATCAAGGGCGGCACCATTTCCCCCAGCGGCCTGCGCAAGACACTACGCCTGCAACAGATTGCCGCGCAGAACAAGCTGCCCATCGTCAGCCTGTCTGAAAGCGGCGGCGCGAACCTGAACCATGCGGCGGAAATCTTCGTGGAAGGCGCGCGAACCTTTGCCAATCAGGCCCGCCTGTCGGCGATGGGCCTGCCGCAAGTAACCGTGGTGCACGGCAATGCAACAGCAGGCGGAGCGTATCAGCCCGGCCTGTCCGACTACATGATCGTGGTGCGCGGCAAGACGGAAATGTTTCTGGCCGGTCCGCCCCTGCTGAAAGCGGCGACCGGGGAAGTGGCGTCCGAGGAAGACCTGGGCGGCGCGGCGATGCACGCACAAGTCGCCGGTACAGCGGAATATCTGGCCGAAAACGACGCCGACGGCATCCGCCAGGCACGCGACATCGTGGCCATGCTGGGCTGGGACAAGGCCTCTGCCACCGAGGACTTCGCGGAACCCCGCTATCCGGCCGACGACATCCTCGGCCTGATTCCCTGCGACCTGCGCAAGCCCTACGACGTGCGCAGCGTTATCGCCTGTCTGGTCGACAACTCCGACTTCCTCGACTTCAAGACCGAATTCGACAATCAGACCGTCTGCGGCTGGGCGAATGTCGGTGGCGTCACTATCGGCATCATTGGCAATAACGGCCCGATCACTCCGCAAGGTGCTGCGAAAGCTTCACAATTCATCCAGCTCTGCGACCAGACCGGCCGTCCGCTGCTGTTTCTGCACAACACCACCGGCTTCATGGTCGGCACCGAGTCGGAACAGAACGGCGTCA
>CAZPZK010000391.1:0-504 GCA_964591095.1 uncultured Moraxellaceae bacterium
TTTCACCCAGATGGGCGAGGATGGCGTTGGCCAGACCGAGGTTGCCTTCGGAGTTCTCGAAGTCGATCGGGTTGACCTTGTGCGGCATGGTGGACGAGCCCACTTCGCCTTCCTTCAGCCGCTGCTTGAAATAGCCCAGCGAGATGTAGCCCCACACGTCGCGGTCGAAGTCGATCAGGATGGTGTTGAAGCGGCGGATGGCGTCGAACAATTCGGCGATGTAATCGTGCGGTTCGATCTGGGTGGTATAGGGGTTGAAGTTCAGGCCCAGCGATTCCACGAAGGCCTTGGCGTTGGCGGCCCAGTCCACGTCCGGATAGGCGGACAGGTGGGCGTTGTAGTTGCCGACCGCGCCGTTGATCTTGCCCAGGATTTCCACCGTCTTCAACTGACGGATCTGGCGGTCCAGACGGTAGGCGACGTTGGCCATTTCCTTACCCAGCGTGGTGGGGGACGCGGTCTGGCCGTGGGTGCGCGACAGCATCGGCAGCCCGGCGTGCGTGT
>CAZPZK010000391.1:514-3221 GCA_964591095.1 uncultured Moraxellaceae bacterium
CGTGTGGGCCAGGGCGCGGATGGCGTCGGACAGCGCTTGCATCTGTTCCAGCACCGTGTCGCGGCCCGCCTTCAGCATCAGGCCGTGGCTCAGGTTGTTGATGTCCTCGGAGGTGCAGGCGAAGTGGATGAATTCGGTGACGGCGGCCAGTTCCGGCACGGCGGCCACGCGGTCCTTGAGGAAATATTCCACGGCTTTGACATCGTGGTTGGTGACGCGCTCCTTGGTCTTGATCCACTCGGCATCGGTTTCGCTGAAGTTGGCGACCAGCGTGTCGAGGAAGGAATTGGCGGCGTCGGACAGGGCCGGGACTTCGGCCACGCCGGGGTGACGGGCCAGTTGCTGCAGCCAGCGCACTTCCACGGTGACGCGGGCGCGGATCAGGCCGAATTCACTGAACCAGGGGCGCAGGCTGTCAGCCTTGCCGGCATAGCGGCCGTCGACGGGGGAAAGGGCGGTGAGGGTGCTGAGCATGGAAAAAGGCTCCGGGTAGGGGCGGAAAAACGCGAATGATAAAGGATGTCGGGATGCCCTGCATCAACCGTTTATCAACGCGTTTCCTTGATGATGGCGCGGATCTCGTCCAGTATCTGGCCACGGGTAAACAGGATGTGCCAACGACGTCCGCCCAGTCGATGCCACAACCAGGCCGCGCGCACGCCGGCCAGCAGCACGGCGCGAATCTGTTCGGCGATGCCGTCCGCTTTCAACCGTTGCTCGTTGCCGCGAATCTGGATGCGTTGCGGCAGCGTGCCCAACGTATCGACATAGACGGCGGCCAGGTTGCGGATCATGCCGTTGCTGCTCACCCCGTCCTCGAAGTGCGGTAGTTGCGCCTGCGCCTGTTCCAGCCGGCGACGCAGCACGATCAGCAACTCAGGGCGCGCCGCCATCTTGCGTTCCACCTGGATCAGGCCCAGAGCATACCGCAGACGGTCCGCCTGCCGGTTATCTCCCTGTCCGGAGCCGGTATCCACTAGGCATTCTTCCAAGGTCCGCAAGCCGGTCTTCAAGGCGGTCGTTACGCCATATATTTGCACCGGATCATCGGATTCAAAGACAAAGAGGCTGTTAAGCAGCACTTTACGGTTGTCATGATCGGCCTGACCGCGCCAGGCCAGCGCGTCCGCCAGCGCCGCCGCCTGGAAGACAGCGGCCAGAGCCAAGACCTTGTCACGATGAAGATTGCGGCTCATCGTTCGCCTCCGGTGCGTTCAATCACACCGCCTCCCAGACAGATGTCGCCCTCATAGAACACCACGGATTGACCCGGTGTCACGGCGCGCTGCGCTTCATCAAATTCCACCCGGACCGCGCCGTTGCCGTCGTCATGTACCGTGCACGCCTGGTCGGGCTGGCGATAGCGGGTCTTGGCCATGCCGCGCCACGGCAGGGCGGGCGGATGCCCCGCTACCCAGTCCGGGGCGGCGGCATGCAGGCGGCGGCTCAGCAGCAGGGGATGCTCGTGACCCTGACCGATCACCAGCCGGTTGCGCTCCAGATCCTTGGCCACCACAAACCACGGCGCTTCCGCCGCGTTGCGCACACCGCCGACGCCAATGCCCTGACGCTGACCCAGGGTGTAATACATCGGTGCTCGCCGATCTTCCGGCCGTCATCGGTCACGATGTCTCCCGGCCGGGCGGGCAGATATTGCTGCAAAAAGTCACGGAAACGGCGCTCGCCGATAAAGCAGATGCCGGTGGAGTCCTTCTTGGCGTGGTTGATGAAACCCTGCTCGGCGGCGATGCGGCGGACTTCCGGCTTCGGCAATTCCCCCACGGGAAACAGCGTGCGGGCAATCTGGCGACCGCTCACCGCGTGCAGGAAATAGCTTTGGTCCTTGTTGTCGTCCAGCCCCTTCAGCAGTTGCGCGCATTCGGGATCAGCGCTGCGACGGGTGTAATGGCCGGTGGCGATGTAGTCCGCCCCGAGCACCACGGCATAATCGAGAAAGGCCTTGAACTTGATTTCCTTGTTGCAGAGGATGTCGGGGTTGGGCGTGCGCCCGGCCTGATATTCGGCCAGAAAGTGCTCGAAGACCCGGTCCCAGTATTCGGCGGCGAAATTGGCGGTGTGCAGGCGGATGCCCAGGCGATCGCACACCGCCTGCGCGTCGGCCAGGTCTTCGCGCGCGGTGCAGTATTCCGTGCCGTCATCTTCTTCCCAGTTCTTCATGAACAGGCCTTCCACCTGATAGCCCTGCTGCATCAGCAGGTAGGCGGATACCGAGGAATCCACGCCGCCGGACATGCCGACGATGACTTTGGAGGAACAAGCGGACATAAGCAAACCGTATCGGCCGGGCGCTGTCCGCCCGGCATGGCGATGAAAGGACTAGAAGGAGGGCGTGGCGGGGCTGGAGCCGGTCCAGACCTCGGTCGCCGGATGTTCGTAGATCAGGTCCAGCGGCAAACGGCGGCCGGACAGGTAATCGCGCAGGCAGCGCGCCACCAGCGGGCTGCGGGCGTGATGGCTGGATTCCAGTTCTTCCAGCGTCATCCAGACGGCGCGAATGATGCCCTCATCCAGCGGCTGGTTGAAGTGCCTGACCGGTTTCGCCACGAAGCACACGCGGTAATAGGTGTAATCCCCGGCGGCATTGGGCGGGGTATAGGTATAGAAGCCCAGCAGGTCCGTCACCTCGACCTCCCAGCCGGTTTCTTCCAGCGCCTCCCGGCGTGCGGCCTCGATCAGGGTTTCGCCC
>CAZPZK010000392.1:0-3214 GCA_964591095.1 uncultured Moraxellaceae bacterium
TTGCTGAACGATTCGAGGAACTAAATGACGAATCTCAAAAGACTAGTAAGGAGAAGTCCCGTGTCAGTAAGACCAATGTCAAGCAAAACGTTCGAGCCCCTGTCAAACGGAGGAGGCCTGACACGAGCAAACGCAAACGCAATACAAAAGGCACTCGAGCATCGAGATCAACTACTAACCATAGTTGAGGAGATGTATCGAACCTTGACGAGCCCAAGTCGTCAACTGTTGTACTCAACTCGCAAAGAATTGGAACCGTGGGTTCCATTGATCACTGACACAATGCTTGCATCCCAAGACCAGGAGTAATCATGAAAATTGCACTCACAATCGCCTGCTGGTGTTTCGTGCCAATCACACACGCAGCGACGATTCAAACGACCCATTTAACCGATCAATTAAACCTGAACGTCCTGAGCGTGCCTACGAGCGCTCAGGCGTCGCTCAAAATCGAAACGGTGCCTGATGTGGGTCCTAGCGTGTTCTGGGCGATAGGGACGGTCACAGCTGACGACGTAGGGCAGGAATACGTCCTGACCGAGGCAACGTCAGGCACGAGCACAGTTAACTGGGCGATGTTGAATAATTACCTAGCGAACGATGTGCTGCTGACTGAAACGATCAACGCCTCGCCTTTGATCGCACGTGTGGAATGGCCGTTACTCGCCGCAGCTGAACGCGGGAACGTACTCGAATTGCGATTCACGCTCGAGGCGTTCTCGGTCGTCGACACGGTGGGGTACATCGCGGGAACGTATCAGATGACGTTTGCACACGTGCCTGAACCAAACACGTTCATGCTGTGCTTTTCATTCATGGTGATTCTATTGCGAAAGAGACAAACATGGCAACGAAAAAGAAACTAACTATTGGTCACATGTCTGTTGCAATCAATGCCGCGGTCACCCATGCGATGCCGGACGCACTTGTATCCGGTATTGCCAACCGTGCTGAGAAGGCGATACTTAAAGCGGGTCGTCAAGCACTGCGTGAACTCAGCGCCAAACTGACTGTGGAGAATGGCTTTGATCCCAAACTCACATTGCAGGAGGACATTTGATGAACTCTTTGGGACGTTTGAAGATGTTGCTTGTCGAGACAGAGTCCTGCCTCAGAAAATGTCCTTACGAATGGACTGAGATCTACAACAAGCTTTGCGAACGGTTTTGGCGTTTGCGGAATTACATTGCCGACCTCGAACAGGAGTACGACCGTGAATGACGGCTGCACAATCAAGCGACTGATGTGGATGCAAAAATCTGTTCGCACGGATGATGGTCGAGTCATACCAACTGCAGAACCTGAGATCGAAGTCGAAGTGTGCGGCACTTACTTGCACACTTCGATTGAACGCCAGACAGGCATCTGTGACTCGTGTCACGAAGGACGCGAATGCAAACTCCACATTGGCTACAACGTGTTCGCTGACGAATTAGAAAAACAACGTGCTGCCTCGAGGTCCTTATGAGAGAGATCTTTGCTCCTTGTGCCGAGATGGCACAGTGGGAATTGCGTTCGGATGAGGTCATCATGTATGAGTTCCCTAATACCGTCGAGTATCGCAGTTGTCACTTCTACGATCCGCTCCTACAGTCGTCAACGCCTATGTTTACTGTTGTGAGTCCTGAGGACTTCACAAACGTGACTGATGATCGTTGCAAACATGGGCGATTGCAGGATCGTCGACGCAATCGAAAATTCAAACAGTCTTTACGTTATAAGGAGGAAGACGATGCAAGTTCAGATCGAATGGAAGGCAATTCGTAAAAACGACAACGATCAACTGGTGTGGGAGTGCGGGCGTGAGACCTTACACGCTCCTACAGAGGATCATGCGAAGTTCATGGTCAAGCGGGTGTTGGACGAAAGAGACCTGCTCGTGCGTTCCATGCGAGTGATCAATCGTCGGGAACTAATGACAATCGAGGAGTACAGCAGGTCAAAAGGCTACACGCCTAAGATGCTGAATTCATGGTTTCGGAATCGAATAGGAGGCAAAAATATATTGCGGCCGACCGATCCGATGATTCCCGAACTGATCGTGCAATACGAACAACACATCGACCAACTGTACCGAGTCGCAGCGAACTTCGCACAACGCAAAGGCAAATCAGATGATTGCGAAAAAGAATAAACGCAAACGAAAAGTCAAGGACGACGAACAACCCAAGGAGAAAAAACCATGCGTGTCCTATCACGGTATCATCTCGCCATCCGCTTTAGTAACGTTGATGGGAGAAGAGCGCTGGAACGCGATACTCGACTACATCGAGGCACATCATGATACGAGAAAGGTTGTACTCGGTTGTCATTCGCAGGGAGGCGGGGCGGAAGTTTATATTGGTGAACAGACTCGCCAGTATCTCGGTAACATCGCTAAAGTCGAACGCAAATCAAACAGATGGAGAAAAGACAATGGACTCAAAGCCATCAAGCTCACGAAAACTATCGACGATGGACATAAAAAACCTATTGAAAGAGAAGAACGACAAAAAGAGAACGTCGGGAAGAAAACGAAAACCGAAAACGCAAAACCAACCTCCCGCCGACGGGGCAAAGGATCAGAAACAGGAACACACGACGATTGGTTCGCTGACATCCGAAACAAAGGACGTAATAAGAAAGATCGTTGAACCCACAAAGGTCAGCACGCTCGCATTGAACTTGGAGGAAATCAAAACACTGATCTGTCACGGATTGGTGCACCTGGCGGAGGCGGGTGACAAGGACATAGTAATTCCGAATTTGGAAAGTTCGTTTGCGTTCAAATACAACAACAAACAAAAACTTATCACACACGTTGAAATAACGTGGAAGGAACCGGTGAAGTAATGAAGACTCTACTATTGCTATTGATCCTCACGTCTGCAGTAACTGCCGAGCAAGTGAGTGTTGACTTTGGTTCAACGGGCTTGCCGTTGTCTCATGCAGGATCGGGTGTGCTGCACTCAATCAATGCGACCACGCCAAACGACACATTGTTGTCTGCAATTAAGCCCAGCCTGTTTCGTGCGTTTCCATGGGGCACTGCTTACGAGCGTTCGGTGCAGCAGGACGCCGACTATCAAGTAGTCGTGTCCGACACGTATAGCTTCGGTGGGCCTCCCTTCCCAGGTGACAATGGGAGTTGGACACAATGGGAAGATCATTGTCGTCAAATCGCAACTGACGCAATGACGCAAAATAAGGACATTCACTTTGATCTGTGGAACGA
>CAZPZK010000393.1:0-3209 GCA_964591095.1 uncultured Moraxellaceae bacterium
GCCGCGGTGATCGTCGATGAAGGCGATCATGGCTTGTGTCGGCGGTCGAGCTCCGTCCCATTGCCCGGCAGGCGAATGTCTTCATTCGCCGAGAGGGGGGGGCAAAATACGCGCTCGCCTTGCGCAGGATCTCATTGGCCTGGCGAAGCTCACGGTTCTCTCGCTCGAGCGCCTTGAGCTTGGCTGCCATATCGCTAGTCAGGCCGCGCTTCCCGCTGTCACGCTCCGCCTTCTTCACCCACTCGTTCAACGTTTGTGCCGTGCAGCCGATCTTGGACGCAATCGACACCATCGTCGCCCAACGCGATCCCTGGTCAGCTTCGTGATCCAGCACCAACCGGATCGCTCGTTTGCGCACATCAGTCGAAAACTTGTTCGTCGTCTTGCTTGTCATCTCTCCACTCTCTCAAGGGTTGGAGCCTCCGACAAAACCGGGGCGGTTCAGGGCGGCCGGGCGAGAGGCGTGTGGCTGCAGCTGCGCAAGTGCATTGTGCTATCTGTTGATGACAGACGGAGCGCCTTGCTACCGTCTGAGCATGAACGGTGCGACCTTTAAGTGGAGATCAAAAGCAGAGGCGGGCTCGTCCGATTGGGCTGGCTGAAGCTGCTGGCTACGAAGGCCAGCGACTTGACGCGCGTTCGTCCCGAGCATTTCGACCGAGTGTTGGACCGGGCGAACGACAACGAGCGAGCTCATTGGAGCCGAGGGGGCGGGTGAATGCCGATCCATTGGACGGCGCAATCTATGAGCAATCTAGTCACCGTTATAGCTGAAGGCGACGTGGTTAAAGGTGACGTCGAGGCTTTTCTCGACTTGTTGATAGGCGCGAACCTGGCTGCGTGGAGCAAGCTCATCGACGCGCGCGCTGCGCGTTTCGTCTTCACTTCCCAAGAGGTGAACGAGATCGGCGTGCGCCTTCGGGCTGCGCATGCGGAGCATTCGATCGGGCCTCTCGCATTTGTGATGCCGGAAGCAAAAACACCTGAGGTGATGCGGCTGCTGGGTTTCCTGGCGGCAGCCGAGCGACCCATGCGAGTCTTCCAAGAGTTCGCCCCGGCACAAAAGTGGATACAAAAAGCCGGGTCTTGCAAACGCCGGCATTAGGAGCAAACGTACCCCCGGTCAAGCGGACCCATTGGGGCGGCCCTGCGGAGGCTGCGTTGCCCAAGCTCAATAAGCGTTTTGTTGATGCCCTGAAGCCCGTTGAGCGGGACACCCTGTATCGGGACCACGGCGCTGCACTGATTCGCCATATACATGAGAAACTGGCGCGCGCAAGCGTCCACCCTGGCAAGAGTGGTGCTACTTGGCGAGCGGCGCCGAATAGGTGCTTTCTGTCATGCTCCAGCTCGGGGCGGAGGGGGCAGATCAGTTTCGCCGTGTTGGCGATCGGTTTGGGAAAGTGCCCCGCAGCTATTGAGATAGCCGCGGGGCGACCGACTTCCCCGGGGAAAGATAGGGCGATCGGTCTTGTTCCTGACGCCGCAACGCTAGGACCACGCGCATTGCGCGAATGCGACCGGGAGCACACAAATTTGTAATCTTCGAATAAGCCCCCCCCGTTCATGGGGCCGCGGCGCCCGTTCTGGCGCGAGGACGCGATGTCAGAGTTTTCGCCACAGCCTGGCCCACGCCCTGCATTCCGCTCGACGCAGGCGGCCGCTTGCAGGAGTAGCGCTTCACCGCGGACCGGGTCCGCTTAAGAGTTTCTTGCAGCCGAGTATTGTCAGGACAGATTTGCCGCCTCCAGCGGTAGCTCCCGCAGCGCCTAGCCTTTGTTCCGTAGCGCCACCAAAACCAAGAAAAGTAGAAATAGGATTACGCCGAGACCTCCTGCAAAGAAGGGATACAGGCCGTCCATCTCGTCGAACGAATGCCGGCCCGCGTCCGTGTAGAGCCCCCAGTAGCTAAACGCTCCAAACGCCGCTGCTAACGACAGTAAGATGGTTGGGACTACAGACGTTGGGCGATGCATTGGTATCCCGGCCTTGTTATGACACGCGCCGGCGCTCTACCATGAGCGAGGCTATACCGATCTACCGATTATTCGGATATCTGACGTCAGTTAGCTGGCTTAGTCTTCGGCCGCTTGTCTAGGCCTAAATCGACTAGTTGGCGTATCGCCTCTGACCTGCCAACCTTTTCAACCTTGGCCCAAGCGTCAACTCTCTCGACTTGAGAGGGAGGAAACTTGACCCCCACAAGCACTGTGGCGCCGATCGTGACGGGACGGCCCATCTTCGCGGCTGTGCTACTGGGAGGACTTTTTGCCATTTAAGTTAAACCTATGTTGACGAGGATCAACATAGGTTTAACTTAATAGGTGAGCCGAACGGAAGCGCCAACTTCCGCCCGGCTCTAACCGCAACCCCGAAAGGACCGGGATCATGGCTAAGGTCATTCATACACCATCTCGCCGACTCAAGTCGGATACATCACATGAACGTCGGCGGAAGCCGGCCGTACCCCATAGCGGCGCCTTCAAGGCCGTCGATGGGATCGAGGATGCCCTGATCGATGCCGAGACAACGATGGCGCTATTCACCTCGATGGTCGACGTAGGCACGTCTATCGACGATGCCTGCATTTCCGCGATCGAGCGGCATCTCTCGTCCGACTTGGCCGCAGTGCGTGAGGCGTTCCGTCAGGCCCATAGCAGCGTGTTCAACAAAGGGGGTGAGCAGTGAGCGGCCGTCGCCGGGTGGCCCCCTTGTCGCCGCGTGTGGCGTTCGCCGCCGTCCAGCACGCAGTCGTCAACCTGGAGGGCGCTGCCGCCATCGTATTCGCTGCTGTTGAGGGCATTGGCGACGATGACGAAGCCAAGGGAACCGCACGCTACACGGCTGATCGGCTGCTCCAGGCCGACGTACTGCAGCTTCGCGCTGCGGTCGACGCCATGCACGACGCCTTGCAGGCAGGTGCAGCATGACGGCCCGCACCTACTACGACGCTGACAGCACCGAAGGCCGGCCGACGTTCACACCGGCCGGCATCCGACCGTCGAAGGCTTCCCAGCGCTTCGCCCGCGTCAACGCTTATGCGTTCAAGAGCATGGCGCTTTCCTTCGATGACCGCTCACACCTGCCCGTGCGGCGCTACATCGCCCGCATGAGGTTGAGCCCGCCGCAACTCGCCATGCTGGTTCGGAACCTGGGCAGCCATGACGCCGGCCGGTATCCGATTCCGGAGGATGCCGACCGTTGCGAAC
>CAZPZK010000394.1:0-3189 GCA_964591095.1 uncultured Moraxellaceae bacterium
ACTGAAAGTGCGGCCCTGACGGGTGCTGTGCGAGGTCGGGGTGCAAACCCCGTATCACTGCGTAACGTGGCGCAACGTCAGTCGGCCAGTCGCCAACCGGCTTCGCTTTCTTCCACGCGACCGTCGTCCCGCAACTTGATCAGGTGCGCGTGCAGCGAATAGCGTGCCACCGGATGCAGGGCTGGGTTCACATCGTCGTACACCAGCGGCACCAGATGATCGAGTGACATTGGCGCGCCCGACATTTTCGACAGCACTTTCGCTTCACGCGCCAGGCGATGATGGATGGTGTACTGGATGAGGGCCTGGGCATTGTCGATGACATCGCCATGGCCCGGCGCAATGCGCGCAATCGGCTGGTGCGCGAGTTTGTCCAGCGTGGCCAGATAATCCTTCATGTTGCCGGACGGCGGCACGATCACCACGGTGGAGCCGTTGATGAGGTGGTCGCCGCTGAACAGCAGGTCTTCTTCTTCCAGCCGGTAGCACAGGTGGTTGCCGACATGGCCGGGTGTGTGCAGGGCCTGCAGGGTGAATTCCGGCGTGGCGAGTTCGTCACCATCGGCCAGTTCCGTGTCCACCATCAGCGTGGCTTGTGCCGGGTCGCCGGCCAGCGGTGACTGCCCCAGTATGTCCGCACCGGTTTTCTCGCGCAGCAGCAGCGCGGCCGGCGCATGGTCCTGATGGGTGTGCGTGAGCACGATCCAGCGGATGCGACCGTCCAGTTCGTTGGCAGCCTGCAGCAGAGCCTCAACATGAGCATCAATGGCCGGGCCCGGGTCCAGCACGGCGATGTCCTGCGTGCCGATCAGGTAGCTGTTGGTGCCCGGGCCGGTCATGAAGCCGGGATTGGGGGCGAGCACGCGGGTCACCCGCGCACTCAGTGCCACCGCTTTCCCGGCGACCAGTTCAGCCACGGATATAGCCCCGCTCGCGAGCGGTTTGCGCGAGGCCCAGGCGCAGGCCGCGTTTGATGGCGCCGTAGGTGGCGCGGTCTTTCTGCGCCATCAGCTCGGCAAAGGCCATGGCGGCGGGCAGCAGTTCGTCTTCGCTGTGAATGCTGTCGGCCACTTTCATCTGTTTCGCCTCTTCGCCACCCACGGCCTTGCCGATCAGGGCGAGATCGCGCAGCGCTTGCTGGTCGGGCAGCAGGCGGATGATTTCCGTCATCACTGGCGTGAACGGGATCTTGATGTTCACTTCGGAGAAGCAGAAACGGCCGCGATCGGCGCGCATCAGGCGGAAGTCGGCGGCAGAGGCCATGATGGCGCCCCCGGCATAGACGTTGCCGTTGAGGGCGGCAATCACCGGCAGGTCCAGTACCGACAGGCGCAGCAGGAAGTTTTCCAGCAGGTCGACGAAGGCCTTGAAGCCGGCGCCATCCTGCGTTTGCAGCCAGGGCAGGTCGATGCCGTTGCAGAAGGTCTTGGGGTGGTTGCTGCAGATCAGCAGGGCGGCATTGCTGCGGTCGGCCTCGATCTGGTCCAGGCAGGCGTGGTATTCGGCCAGCACATCCGGGTTGAAGGTGTTGTCCTTGTCACCATTGGTCAGGGTCAGTACATAAACTGCCCCTTTTTTCTCGAGCTGCATGAACGTCATGAAAGGCCTCCTGTGAAGACCGGCAAGTCTATCGTAAACAGCCGGCCGGGTTGAGCCCCGGCCGGGGGTGTTGGGGGGTGTCAGGCTTTTTTGACGAACTCGGACTTCAGGCCCATCTGGCCGATACCGTCGATGCGGCAGTCGATGTCGTGGTCGCCGTCCACCAGGCGGATGTTCTTCACCTTGGTGCCCACCTTCACGACGAGGGACGAGCCCTTGACCTTGAGATCCTTGATCACGGTGACCGTGTCGCCGTCGACCAGCACGTTGCCGTTGGCATCCTTCACCACGCGCTGCTGCTCGGCGCCATCGGCCGGTGCGGCATTCTTGCTCCACTCGTGGGCGCACTCGGGGCAGACGTACATGTCGCCATCTTCATACGTGAATTCGGAACTGCATTGCGGGCATTTAGGCAGACTGCTCATGGATCACCTGTGATCGGGAAACGGGGATGTAATCAAAAAACCGGGGACAGGATGGCGGGCAGACAGAGGTGGCCCGGACAACGCTGACACGAGGTGAGGTGCCTTTTTTGGGGCTAATCCCATGAAAAAGGTGCGTGATTTTACAATACCGGGGCGGCGCGCCGCAAAGCGGGGTGCCCCGGCGGTTGTTCAGCCGGAGGCGCGTAACGCCTGTGATAGCATGCGGCCCGCCCGTTTCCTGCAGTACCCGAAGGTGGTTTCCATGCTGATGATCCTGTCGCCCGCCAAGACCCTGGACTACGAGAGCCCGGTGCCGGCGTTGCCGCTGACCACGCCCGATTTTGTCAAGGAGGCCAAGGTGCTCATCGGCCTTTTGCGCGAACTCTCCGTGCAGGACGTGGCCACGCTGATGGATCTCAGCGACAAGCTGGCCGCCCTCAACGTGGCCCGCTATGCGGAGTGGAGCCCGCGCTTCACCAATGCCAATTCGCGGGCGGCTGTGCTTGCGTTCAAGGGTGATGTCTACGAGGGCATGGAGGCCTGGACGTTCGATGCCGATGACCATGCGTTTGCGCAACAGCACCTGCGCATCCTGTCCGGGCTTTACGGATTGCTGCGTCCGCTGGATCGCCTGCAACCCTATCGCCTGGAAATGGGCACGTCGCTGAAGAATCCGAAGGGCAACACGCTGTATGCCTTCTGGGGCGATACGATTGCCAAGGCCCTGAACGAGGCGCTGGCCGTTCAAGGCGATGACGTGCTCATCAATCTGGCGTCGGAGGAATACAACAAGGCGGCCCTGACCAAAGCCCTGAAAGCGCGCGTGATCACGCCGCAGTTCCGCGAGGAAAAAAACGGTAAGTTCAAGATCGTGAGCTTTTACGCGAAGAAGGCGCGTGGCCTGATGGCGGGGCACATCATCCGGCACCGCCTGACCGATCCGGCGCAGCTCAAGGCATTTGATGCCGAGGGCTATGCCTTCAATGCGTCGTTATCGAAGGGGGATACGTGGGTGTTCACGCGGCCCTGGCCTGTGCAGGGGTAAGCGCCGTCAGCCGCGCATCCGGCACCTTTCGTGCGGAGTCGCAGAAATAAAAAGGCACCGTAACACAGACTGTGTAAAAACACTGTCACGTTGAGCGGTTGAACAGAACGCCCCATGATG
>CAZPZK010000395.1:0-3187 GCA_964591095.1 uncultured Moraxellaceae bacterium
GCCCAAGGCACCGCGCGCCCCGCGCAAGCCCGCCGCGCCGAAGGCCGCTCCCGCCGCCGAAGCCCCGGCCGCTCCGGCTCCGGAAGCTCCGGCCGCCGACAAGGCTCCCGAATAACGCCCGCGCGTTTCGGTCCTGAGCCGAAAGGGGCGCACACTGTGCGCCCCTTTCTCTTTGGGCGCGGCTGCATCGCCCGCCGCGTTTCTCCGCTACAATAGCGCCCCTCGTTTTCCTGCCCCGGTTCCGCCTTCATGATCAATTACCAGGATCTTTCCCTGCGCCGTAACGGCCGCGTCCTGTTCGCCAACGCCAGCGGCTCCATCCATCCGGGCTGGAAGATCGGCCTGACCGGGGAAAACGGCGCGGGCAAGTCCACCTTCTTCGCGGCGCTGCAAGGCACCATCGGCGTTGACGCGGGCAAGCTGGAACGTCCCGGCGTCTGGACGGTGGCGCACATGGCGCAGGAAGTGACGGCGCTGGACCGCAAGGCCATCGACTTCGTACTGGACGGCGACCGGGAATGGCGCGAGATCAACGACGCCCTCGATACCGAGCAGGACGACCACAAGCTGGCCGACCTCTACGGCCGCTACGATGCCATCGACGGCTACACCGCCCCCACCCGCGCCGCCAAGCTGCTGGCCGGGCTGGGCTTCAGCGAGCAGCAGCAGCAGAACAACGTGCGCAGCTTCTCCGGCGGCTGGCGCATGCGCCTCAACCTGGCGCAGGCGCTGATGTGCCGCTCCGACCTGCTGCTGCTGGACGAACCGACCAACCACCTCGACCTCGACGCCATCCTGTGGCTGGAAGACTGGCTGAACCGCTACACCGGCACGCTGCTGCTGATCTCGCACGACCGCGATTTCCTCGACGCCACCGTCGACCACATCCTGCATATCGAACAGCAGAAAATGACGCTGTACACCGGCAACTATTCCACCTTCGAGCGTACCCGCGCCGAGCGCCTGGCGCAGCAGCAACAGGCCTTCGAGAAGCAGCAGCTGGAAAAGGCGCACCTGCAGAAGTACATCGACCGCTTCCGCGCCCAGGCCACCAAGGCCCGTCAGGCGCAAAGCCGCATCAAGCAGCTGGAGCGCATGATCGATATCGCCCCGGCGCACGTCGATTCCGCCTTCAGCTTCAGCTTCCGCGAGCCGCACAAGCTGTGCAACCCGCTGGTGCGCCTGGACGAAGTGGTGGCCGGGTATGGCGACAAGAAAATCCTGACCAAGGTGCGGCTGAACCTGAGCCCGGAATCGCGCATCGGCCTGCTGGGCCCCAACGGCGCGGGCAAGTCGACGCTGATCAAGACCCTGGTCGGTGAACTGCCGATGATTTCCGGCGAGCGCGTGGTGGGCGAGCATGCCCGCATCGGCTACTTCGCCCAGCATCAGGTGGACCATCTGGACATGCAGGCCAGCCCGCTGCTGACGCTGACCCGCATCGCCCCGCGCGTGCAGGAACTGGAGCTGCGCGCCTTCCTCGGCAGCTTCGGCTTCCAGGGCGACCGGGTCACCACCACGGTGGAGAATTTCTCCGGCGGCGAAAAGGCGCGGCTGGCGCTGGCGCTGATCGTCTGGCAGCGCCCCAACCTGCTGGTGCTGGACGAACCGACCAACCACCTCGACCTGGAAATGCGCCACGCGCTGAGCATGGCCCTGCAGGACTTCCAGGGCGCACTGGTGGTGGTGTCCCACGACCGGCTGCTGTTGAGCGCCTGCTGCGATGAATTCCTGCTGGTGGCCGACGGCAAGGTGATGGACTTTGAAGGCTCGCTGGCGGACTACGCCACCTGGCTGAAGAAGTGGCGGGCGGATCAGGAAGTGCTGGCCAAGCAGCAGGCCTCGGCGGCTGTTGCGGCTCCCGCTCCGGTTGTCGCGCCGGTCGTGGAAAGCAAGCCCGCCCCGGCGGCCTCGTCCGGCAAGAAACCGAATCCGGTGACGCTGAAAGCCAGGGTGGAAAAGCTGGAAGCGCGGCTGCACGCGCTGAACGCGAAGCAGGCCGAGCTGATCGGCCTGTTGAACGGCAGCGAGATCTACGAGCCGAAGCAGGCCTCGAAGCTGAAGCAGGCGCTGGCCGAGAAGAGCAAGGTGGACGAGGAAACGCATCAGGTGGAGGCGGAGTACCTGACGTCGCTGGAGCAATTGGAAAGCCTCTGACGCCGATTGGTGCATCCCCGCGTAGGGGCGCACTGCGTGCGCCCTCGTGAACGAACACCTCGTTTTTCCCGGAAATAACAGCCTGTTCGGCGAAGAAGGGCGCACGCAGTGCGCCCCTACAAAACCCGCCCCCGCCCGGCCAGCCGCTCGCGGTAAAACCCGATGTCATGGTTCGGCCACAACTCCGCCCCGGCCTCCTTCGCCAATCCCTTCAGCTTGCGGATCGACGCCAGCGCCAGATCCTCCCGTTCCTGCCAGCACAGGCCCGGCGCCACTTCCGCTTCCAGGTTTTCCCGCAAATCCGCGGCATCACCGCAGAGGATCACCGGCCCGCTGTCCGGCAGTTCCACCACCAGCGACATGTGCCCGGCGGTATGCCCAGGGGTCGCCACCGCGCGCACGCCGGGGACCAGATCGTATTCGCCGGACTACACCCGCCAGGCATAGTGTTCGGGGAATTCATCGGCAAAGTACGCCCCGTCCGCCTGCGCCCGGGCGGCGGCCAACTCGTCGGCATGCACATGCAGTTCGCAGCCTTCCACCTCGCACAGACCGCCCGCGTGGTCGAAATGCAGGTGGCCGAGGAAGACCACGTCGATATCGCGCGACGTCAGTCCCAGCCGGGCGAGATGAGCACCGAGGCGCTGGTCCTCGCGCATGTCGGGCGGGCCGAAGGGGAATTCCGCCGGATGGTAGTAGCGGTCGCGCAGCACCGGATCGGCCAGCTTGCGGTAGTCGCAGCCGACGTCGTAGAGGATGCGGCCGTTGCGCGTTTCCACCAGCCAGGCCAGCACCGGCGCCTCGATGATCTCGCCCTGCCCGCAGTGGCGGGTGGAGAGGAATTTGTCGTAGCGGTGGGTGGCGGTGAGCAGCGGGCGGATGCCCAGGATTTGTGACATGGAACCTCCTCACCCCTGTAGGTCGGGCTGTAGGTCGGGCTTCAGCCCGACAAGCGCCCTTCGATCGGAGAGTGTTGTCGGGCTGAAGCCCGACCTTGTATCTTCTTTTTCATGGTGATTAGCTATCACCA
>CAZPZK010000396.1:0-3185 GCA_964591095.1 uncultured Moraxellaceae bacterium
ATCATGATGTCCAGCGCCGGGGTGTCGAAGGTGCGGACGTCGCCGGTGTAGAAATCCAGTCCTGCCAACCCGTGCTTGCTGACCGAGTCCATGCACAGCGAGACCAGTGATTCCCGCAACTCCACGCCGGTGACGTGTGCCGTCTTGCCTGCGGTTTGTGTCAGCCAGTCATGCACGGCGAAGGTGAGGTAGCCCTTGCCGGAGCCGAAGTCCAGTACGCGCACTGGACGGTCGGCGGGCAAGCGGGCGCTGTCGGCGGCGTGGCTGAAGATTTCCAGGAACTTGTTGATCTGCTTCCATTTCCGCGACATGGCGGGGATCAGTTGCCCCTTGGCGTCGGTGACGCCAAGGTCGCGCAGGAAAGGGCGGCCGAGGTCGAGAAAACGCTGTTTTTCGTGATCGTGACTGTCGGTGCGGGCCGGGGCGGCGGTCTGCGCCACCCGGTGCGACTGCAGCATGGCCTTGCCTTTCTTGCTGAATTGCAGCTGGATTTCGCTGTCGGCCGTGAACAGGTGGGCACTGCGGAAATCCGCGCCCAGCCAGCTTCCGACCTGAGCGAGGGCCTCGGCGACGGGCAGGTTCTGCGTGGTTTCCCGGGTGCGGTATTCGCGGACGAAGGACAGGTGCGGAGTCCCCTTCAGGGTCAGGGGGCGGGCGCTGATGCGGACCAGGCCTTCTTCCGTGCCGCTGTATTTGCTCAGCACCAGCCGGGCGCAGGTGGCGTCGGCCAGCGATTGGCGCAGGCGGTCTAGGAATTCGGGGACGGCTTCGGTCATTGTGGCGGTTTCCGGCAGGTCAGGCGCGAAATTTAGCACAGTGCCGGATTTTTCCGGGCAGAGTTGTCACAAAAGGGCGGGGTCACTCGTCTTGCCGGTGAATCCATTGATGATCCGGAGAAAAACCATGTCCCGTGCCCCTGTTCCCCAAGTCCTGATCCTGGGCGCCGGCTATGCCGGCCTGATGGCCTGCGCCCGGTTGTTGCGTTCGCCCGTGCCGATGAAGCTGGTGGTAGTCAGCGCTCTGCCGGTGTTTGAACAGCGCATCCGTTTCCATGAGGTCTTGTGCGGCGGCAAGGTGACTGCACCGGGTTTGGCGGCGTTGCTGTCCCGGCGCGGGGTGGAGTTCCGTCCGGGGCGGGTAAGCCGGATGGTATTGCCGGAAAAACAGGTGGAGCTGGAGGATGGCAGCCGCCTGGCCTATGACGGACTGGTGATTGCCCTGGGCAGTGTGCCCGCCTGCGCGGTACCCGGCAGTCGGGAGCATGCGCTGCAGCTGACCGGGCTGGAGGCCATGGGCGGTGCCATGACGCGCATCATGGCCTTGCCCGAGGAGGCGGCGCCGTTGACGGTGATGGGAGGTGGCCTGACGGCACTGGAGTTGGCCACCGAGTTGGCAGAGCGTTTTCCCCGCCGCTCCGTCCGGCTGGTGTCGGCCCGGCAACCCGGGCATGACCTTCAGCCCGACGCCCGCCAGCGGCTGCAGGGCATCATCTGCGGACTGGGTGTGGAACACCGTCAGGGCCGTATCCTGTCGGTAGGCCCGGACCGCTTGTTGTTGGCCGACGGCGAAGCGCTGGAGTACGGTATCTGCATTGATGCCACGGGTTTCCGCGCCAGCCAGGTGCTGGCTACCGTGCCTGCGCCACGCGATAGCCAGGGTCGCTTGCAGGTGGATGCCTGCCTGCGCCTGCCCGGTTTTCCCGGGGTGTATGTGGCCGGTGATGCCGCCTGTGTCGAAGGCTACGGCGACAAATTGCGCATGGCCTGCGCCACCGCCATGCCCATGGGTGTGCAGGCTGGCCAGAATCTGGCCGCCGAGCTGGCTGGCAAGGAGCCGTTACCCCTCGACTTCGGCTATTTCGCCCGGTTCATCAGTCTGGGGCGTGAAAACGGCCTGACCCAGTTCGTGGACCGGGCCGACCGGCCAATGGTGCGGGTAGTGTCGGGGCGGCGGGCGGCATGGTACAAGGAGTGGATCTGCCGCATGACGCTGGCGATGATCCGTTGGGAGCTGCTGACCGGCCTGCCGCTGTATGTCTGGCCCCGGCGCGGGGTCCGCCTGCTGGAGCAAACGGAATGAATCCGACCGAATGCACCGCCTTTTTCATGTCGAACCGGTCCCGGCTGTTCGGGCTGGCCTATCGCCTGCTGGGCTCGCGCGCCGATGCTGACGATGTGATGCAGGAAGCATGGCTGCGCTGGCAGGGAGCCGGGGAGATGGAAAAGCCCGAGGTGGTGTTGCGGCGGATTGTTGCCAACCTGTCCATCGACCTGCTGCGCAAGCGGCGGCGCGAACGGGATCGTTACACCGGCCCCTGGTTGCCCGAGCCCTTGCCGGATGAAGACTGGGACGACGAGGGCCCGGAGTCGGAGCTGGACCGTCACCAGTCGCTGTCGCTGGGCTTCCTGCACCTGCTGGAAGCGCTGGGGTCGGTGGAGCGGGCCGTGTTCGTGCTGCGGGAGGGCTTCGGGTCGGAATTCGACGAGATCGGGCTGTTGCTGGGCAAGACCGCCGCCAACTGCCGCCAGCTTTTCAGCCGGGCCCGACGGCGGCTGGGCGAGGGCGCGGTGCGGGCCGAAGCGTCTCCCGACGTGCATGCCGGCTTGCTGGGGGCCTTCCTGATGGCCTGCCGCACCGGCGATGTCGCGGCCATCGAGCAGTATCTGGCGCGGGATGTGGTGCTGTATTCGGACGGCGGCGGCAAGGTCAAGGCGGCATTGCGGCCGATCTACGGGGCCGACAAGGTCATCCGTTTCCTGCTGGCCTTGCTGCGCAAGCAGCCCGACGGTTTGAACATGGAATTCCGGTCCCTGAACGGCCGGCTGGCGCTGGTGGTATCCGATCAAGCCGGACCGGTGCAGGTCTTCAGCATCCGCGCCGGTGAGCGCGGCATTGAACAGGTCTACATGGTCCTGAATCCGGACAAGCTGCGGCTGGAGACGGAATTCCGGGCATGAAAAAGGGCGGCCGAAGCCGCCCTTTTTGCACCTCACCGGAGCTTAGCCCTGATGTTCCTTGGCCTGGGCTTCCGCCACGGTCAGCGCCGTCATGTTGACGATGCGGCGCGAGGTCGCGGAGGAGGTCAGGATGTGCACCGGCTTGTCCGAACACAGCAGGATCGGGCCGATGGTGACACCGTTGCCGTTGGCGGTCTTCAACAGGTTGAAGGCGATGTTGGCGGCGTC
>CAZPZK010000397.1:0-3180 GCA_964591095.1 uncultured Moraxellaceae bacterium
GCTTAGGCCCATAACGCTTGCTTATTTCCGTCGCCTTGAACTGAGCATCAACCAAGCGCTGATTGATTTCCTGCACCTGACTGGCGGACAAAGCAAAGATCCCACCATCCGAGCCGGTTTCAATCAGATTGTTCTTTTCCCGATAATCCTGAAGGTTCTTTGCCGAAAGCTCCAAATTGCTTTTGAGAACGCCCAAGCGGGAAGAAAGCCAGTCAGCCGCTTGCTCCGTCAGTGTCATTCTGACCTCCATCTGACTGGAGATATAAGCCTTGGCCACCGTGTTGGCGACGACTGCCGTCAGTTTGGCATCATAGGACTCAAAACTGATTTTAACCAGTTGGGTGTTTCTTACCGGCTCAACGGTCAGATGACTCATGAAAGCACTGACAACCTTGTTGAATTTCTCTTCTTCCGTCTGCAAGGGATTGCTTTCATGGCCCGCTGGAAGCTGGCTTCGCCAGTCCAGATAGTCCAGCAAGCCACGACTGACATTTTGCTTGGGCATGTAATCCGGATGGGCAGAAAGATTCAACTCTCGCACAACCCTTGCTGCCAAGTCGCGCGACTTGAGAATTTCAAACTGGGTCTGCAAGTATTCCTTGCTCGACATATCCGAACCGTTCCAGTCATCGACACTGGAAACCACCCTTGCCTGTTTCTGCTCAATCAACAGCGTGGTCGTCGCCTGATATACCGGACGCATCGAAAAAACCAGAAAGGCGACAGCCATGGTGATAGCCAGCGCCAGCCCGATGATACCCCACTTGTAGCGAGCGACCACATTCCAGTACTTTCTCAAGTCCAATTGGTCTTCTTCCCGCTGCATGGGAATGCCACGGTTCACATTATCCATTTTTCACCCAAAAATCAGAAGAAACTCTGATCAACGGTTACAATATCGCCAGGGAGCAAGATACTGTTTAACGTTGTCAAGACCGGCATTGCCAAGGGGTCATCTTCATGAATGACATAGATCTTGGAGAGCGACGCCCTAGGGGTCAATCCACCAGCAAGAGAAATGGCCTTTCTGACGGTGAGACCGGGTTGGTAGGCATAACCTCCCGGCTTCGTCACCTCTCCATTCACAAAGAACGGGCGGTATTCGACAATCCCGACATATACCTTGGGATCGACAATATAACCATCGGCGAGACTTTTGGTCAGCAGCTCTTGCAGGCTACTGATCGTTATGCCCTTGGCAATAACCTCACCCAGAAACGGATACAAAAAGGAGCCGGCATCACCCAAGCGAACATCCATACTCAATTCTTTTTCATTGAATACGGTAATGGACACCTTGTCGCCGGGCCCCAACCGGTAATCTGTCACCGTGGGCTGAATGGTTATAACAGGCTGATTTGGAACAACAGAAGTGGAAGGCACAGGGCGAAAGGAGTCACCAAAGGAAGCTGCCCTCCCTCTGCCACCAAACAAACCTTCCAAAAAACCGGCGTGGGCTGTTGCCCACGCCATGCAAAGAAACAACCCAAGCGCTGATCGCCAGATTTTAGACATGAAAAAAAACTCAAGCCATCAGTTAGAGACTCAACTGAGCCCCAATCACATACACATTGCGCTTGGTATCAAAATCAGGATCATCAGAGCTACGATCCGTCATATCGAGCTCACAAGACAACACCAACCAGCGACGCATTTGGTAATTGGCCGCAATCCGGTATTTTTTGCTGTCCTCATCACGAGCAGTATAGTCCGCCTTATTGATGCCATAGCCCAACTCGGTATTCAGACGATCCAACCACTGATGCTTCCACTGTACGCCATAATTGGTATTGATACTGGTAGGCCCACTGACAATGGAGCCGACCACCCCCCCCGCATCCTCGGCATCCGCAATCGAACGCCCCGTCACAAAAGCTACCACGTCGCGCTCAAGCGGAGACCAGTTCACCCCCACATCCCAAGTAAATTTATCACTCTTCGTCGTCTTGGTTGGCGACGTGGCCTTGCGCTTGGATTGACCGAAACGCGCCTTACCGGTGGTTTGAACCGTGTTTTCCCACAACAGACCCACATAGTAACGATCATCAATGGTATCCGCCGTTGCGCCGTCGTAGTCGGTATCAACATGCTCCAATTCAATGGTCGCCTTGGTCTTGGGCATCAGACGAACATGAAAGCCCAGCGCCATGTTCTTGCGGTCATTGTCGCGACCGTTGGCCACCAGATCACGATCATAACCCTTGTTATCAAGCCCCACCGAACCCAGCAACATGCCAGCGGCATCCTTGGCGCCATATTCGAATCCGGCCGTCAGGGACGCAACATTATACTTGTCAACTTCGCCCATGGCGCTGATGCTACCCGTCTTGGCATTGGGCAACCACTGATAACCGGTGCTACGACCGGAGCCGCGAGCATCATGCAGCATCTTGTAGCCAAGACCACCATCAAGACGCAAACGGGCATTCGGCTCCAGGTGAGCCTTCAGACCCAAGCTTTGATCCAGGTAGCTGTCGTCACTGCGGTGAGAGTAGGTGCGGCCGTCCAAACCGTAGACAACCTGATAGGTATTATTACGGTCCTGCGCGATCCACACGAACTGAGGAGCGACACCGGCATACCAAGAGCCGATCTCGGTGCCGCTGAAATTATAGACGTTATCATCATACCCGACGGTTGCCTTCACAGCCGGCACAAATGTAAACGAGCCGTACTGCACACCTTGCGCATTGAGAGCGACTTCGGCATTGGCAAACGTTGAACCCAGCAACAGGCTCACTCCCATACTGGCAATGCCCAGCTTCAATTTACGTTCCATATTCTTCCCTCGGATAGACATGGTCAAGAAAGTCGAGTGGCACGCCCCCATCAGGATGCGAACCACAACCTTAAACCGGATGAGCGGCGATTCTAGCACTCGCCACAGCAAAAAGTCACCAATTGCTGCAGTCGGTCACAGAATCTGAACCGCAATTTACTTTCTGAATTTAACCCATGCCCACGCCAGCAACAACCCAGTTGTCCGACAATACCCGCATCCCCTCCCTCATTTTTTGTGAACAACTGCGCTAAAATTCAGCGAATGCCGCTGCCACCCCTTTTATTCCGCTACCGGCATGCTATTATTCGCGTCCTCGCGGAGAGATGACCGAGAGGCCGAAGGTGCTCCCCTGCTAAGGGAGTATGGGCCAAAAGCCCATCGAGGGTTCGAATCCCTCT
>CAZPZK010000398.1:0-3174 GCA_964591095.1 uncultured Moraxellaceae bacterium
CGGCAGGAAAACTTACAAGCAATTGCCCGGTCCGGTCACTATCGTTTGCGGCACAGGATGACTAAAAAATCACCACTGCGTGATTTTGCTCGGACGCGACAACACGTTAAACCGCCAGAAGCGCGGGACGGCAAATCCTTCGGGAATGCTGCGCAGGGTCGGGACAGACCCGGCTGCAGCGCGCCGCCAGACGTGTTGCCTGACCATACATAACAAAACAAGGTGGGCACTATGCACTTCAAAAAACTGGCGGCAGTTGCCGCTTCCCTGCTGTTGTCACTGGGGCTGTCGCTTCCGGCGCAACAGGCGCACGCCGAGGCGCAGAAAACCAAGTACCCGATCATCCTGGCGCACGGCATGGCCGGCTGGGACGAAATCGCGGGCCTGGATTATTTCGGCAACGAACTGGGCGTCTTCGCGCTGGACGGCTGCCAGCTGCTGGAGATCAACGGCTGCAATGACGACGTCAACGGCAGCCAGCTGGCGGAGGCCTTCCAGGTCACCTCGCTGGCGGACTCGGAAACCCGGGGCACGCAACTGGCCGACAAGGTGCAGAGCTACATGACGACCAAGGGCGTCAGCTACATCAACCTGGTCGGGCATTCGCAGGGCGGCTTCGACATCCGCAAGGCGGCGCACCTGCTGAAGTCGCGCAAGGGTTATACCGTCGTCAACAACCTGATCAGCATCTCCTCGCCGCATCGCGGTTCGCCCTACGCCAAGAAGCTGCTCGACAAGTACGCGCTGAACGGCTCGTCCTTCTGCTGGAACCTGGCCTGGGACGGCACCCCCGCCAATGATCCCTGCGGCGTGCTGATCACCAAGATCGCCGACGTGCTGTTCGACGCGGTCAACCAGCAAAGCGTCACCACCCGCAACAACATCATCGCGGCGGGCAAGCAATTGGTGTACAACGATTTCGACGCCAAGGACGGGGTCACCACCGGCGCCAAGGCCTTCAATACCAAGTACAACCTGAAGAACAGCGCCGGCCAGTATGTGGCCACCCGCTTCCGTTCGCTGATCACGGCGCAGGATGACGGCAACCGCAATCCGGCCATCTCCGCCCTGCATACCCTTCTCGGTTATAACGCCGACGGCGACGGCTACTGTCTGGATGATTGTGATAACGATGGCGCGGCCGGGAAAGGCGACGGCACGGTCTATGACATGGACGACGACGGCCTGGTGGGCGTGAATTCGCAGCAGATGGGCGGACGCCTGCAGTACAACTCGATCCTCGGTTTCCTGGACACCCTGACCGAAACCACCGTCACCGCCGTGGATGACATCAACAACCCGTCTTCCGCCGCCATGACCTCGCAAACCGCGATCATCAAGCAGGACCATCTGGACGTGGTCGGTGTCGGTCCCGACACCTTCGATGAACTGGAGTTCTACGCGGCGATCAATGACTACATCGCCAAGGCGGGCGGATGAAGTTCTGCTGAGACAAGAAAACCCCGCCTCGGCGGGGTTTTCTTTGTCCGATGCTCAGGCTGCCGTCATTTGCGACCCACCGCCGGCGTTTTGCCGGAGGCCAGCGCCACGTACAAGCCGGTCACCGCATCCATCTGCTTCAGGATCGATTCGGATGTCGTCACCACGATCAACGGCGCAAAGCGGCCATCCTTGTACTGGGTGAATACCGACTTCGACAGCCCCCAGTCATTGCGCACGCGGTTGAGCGCCGTATTGATGGCGGGGGTATTGTCGGCGTTGGCGGCCAGTTGCTGCAGGTTGCCGTCAAAATCCTGCAGGGTCTGGTTGAAGTTGGCTTCCAGGCCGACAGCGGGCAGCTTCCACGCCATGGCCAGATAGTACTTGCCCAGTTTCTGGCTCAGCATGCGCTGGCGGCCGGACACCGCCACCAGCCGCGCCGAGCCGGCGCCGGGCTTCACGCCGAGCTTTTGCACCACGTCCTCGCAGGCGGCGAGCAACTGGTCGCTCTGCGCCAGCACCTGCAGCCCCTGGTTCGGGTTGGGCTTGGCCACCACCAGCGCGCTGTAGGCGCCCCAGATCTGGGCCTCCTTGTCCAGCGCCACCTGCACGGCGGGGTCGCGGGCGTAATCGCGCAACTCCATCAGGTTGGAATGGAATTCGGCCACCGCGCCGTCAATGCGCTGCTGCGCCTCGGCGGCGTTGGCGTTCAGGCCGATCATGAAATAGCTCATGGCGATGCGTTGGCTGAGCATGCGCTGGCGGCCGGCCTTATTGATCGCCTCGGCGTCCGTGGCGATGGCCCAAGCGGACAGGGGCATCGCCAGCACCAGGGCGGCCACGGTGAAGGTACGACCCAAGCGGGGGAATGGGAAAGGGGTGTTCATGGTCAATCTCCGTTGACGGGTGGGGGTGGTAAAACCCCCTAAGGGGTTTCCCTGATCGCATCCTCTCACAGGCCCGGATCGCAAAATGCCGAGCCATTCACAAACTAGCCGTTAGAAAGCGCATACTATCCTTCTGGGTAGGGTAAGAGGGGGATTAGGCTGTCAGGCACAAACCTACGCACAAGCCACGCTCCTTGCCTTCCCGGCAACCGCCACCGGCAGCACCGCCGCCGCCAGTTCCTCCAGCGCCTCCTCCAGATAGCGCGCCAGCCGGGTCGGCTTTCGCACCGCCTCCGGCGTGGTGGTGATACTGATGCTGAGCTGGTCGAGGTAGCTCATCACCACCAGGGTCAGCGCCATGCCGTCGTAGATGCCGGCCATGCCGCCCAGGGATTTCAGCATGGCGCCGTCGAAATACAGCGGCAACGGCGAACCGGGCACGTTGGTCACCACCAGGTTGAACATCGGCGGCACGCGCCGCGCCAGGTTCAACCGCGAATAGGCGGTCAGCGCCACGCCCGGCGCGGCCGATGGCAGATGGTCCAGCAGCGCATCCACCGGCACCTCGCGGTTGTAGCGCTTGGCCTGTTCGGCGTTACGGTGAATATGCAGCAGGCGCTGTACGGGATCCTCGATATCGGTGGCCAGACGGATCAGCATCGACGATACCTGATTGCCGCCCAGGGTCTTGTCGGGATCGGAGCGGCGCGACACCGGAGCCATCGCCACCAGCGGGGCGGCGGGCAGCTCCCCGGTTTCCGCCAGGTAACGGCGCACCGCCCCGGCGCAGACCGCCAGCACCACGTCATTGACCGTGCAGCCGGGCTGGGTGTTCTTCACCGCCTTC
>CAZPZK010000399.1:0-3169 GCA_964591095.1 uncultured Moraxellaceae bacterium
GATCAACAAGTTCCTGGAAATCTTCAGCCACGCCGCCGACAGCGCCCGCCTGCCCGCCGACCGTCCGGTGCGCGTACTGGATTTCGGCTCCGGCAAGGGCTACCTCACCTTTGCCGTGCATGACTGGCTGACTCGCGCCTCGGGCAAAAAAGCGCACGTCACCGGGGTGGAATTGCGGGAATCGCTGGTCTCGCTGTGCATGGACTCGGCACGGAAGCACGGGCTGGAAGGACTGGACTTCTACACCGGCGATGTCCGCACTTTTGATACGCCGCAACTGGACATCATGATCGCCCTCCACGCCTGCGACATCGCCACCGACTACGCCATCCACACCGGCATCCGCCTCGGCGCCGAGATCATCCTCTGCGCCCCCTGCTGCCACAAGGAAATCCGGCCGCAGATGCACAGCCCCGCCGTATTGCAGCCCCTGCTGAAACACGGCATCCATCTGGGACAGGAAGCGGAAATGGTCACCGACGGCCTGCGCGCCCTGCTGCTGGAAGCCAGCGGTTATGACACCCAGGTTTTTGAGTTTGTCTCGCTGGAACACACCAGCAAGAACAAGATGATATTGGCCGTCAAACGCAAAACCGCCCGTGACGGCAGTCCCTACCGCCTGCAGGTCAAGGGCATCAAGGACTTTTACGGCATTCAGACGCAATGTCTGGAGCGACTACTGGAAGGAAATGACGGGACCTAATAGCCTCCAAGCGCAAGAAATGACGAGTTGGATTTATCAAAGGGCTCCTGTTCAACCCACCGTCGTTACCCCCCTGGCCCCATCGGGCCTCCCCCCTGCCTTGCAGGAGGGAATACCGGTTCCCGAATCCCCCCGCCGTCCGCAGCCAACTGTCTGAGCCAACATGCCCCGGAACGAAGCCGAGGAATCGCATTGGCGGAACGGAGGCAACCCGGCGAGCGAGTTTTGGCGAAGGACACGGTTTTGGTTACTTTTGCCAAGACAAAAGTAACGCCCGCGGCAGGCGGACGCCCTCCGCCTCGCCCCCCTCTTGCCAATCATACCCACCGGAGTATATTACCCGTATCCCCATAAACTCAGAGGATACCCTCCATGCGCCTCCTTCCCCTGCTCGCCCTGATTCCAGCGACCACCCTCTGGGCCGCCGACGCCCCCGACACCGCCGCCCTGCGCGCCACCACCGGCGACCTGCTGACCAAGCTCTCCGCCGAACTGAAGCAGGAACTGGGCAAGAACGGCCCGGTCAGCGCCATCAATGTCTGCCGCGACCTCGCCCCGCAACTGGCGGGCGAGGCTTCCCGCAACACCGGCTGGAAAGTCACCCGCGTCAGCCTCAAGCCGCGCAACCCCCTGCTGGGCACCGCCGATGCCTGGGAACAGAGCGCCCTGCTGCAACTGGAGAAGCGCCTGGCCGCCGGCGAGAAACCCGACACCCTGGACATTACCGAAACCGTCAACGAACCCGCCGGACGCTTTCTGCGCTATGCGCGCGCCATCCCGGCGCAGCCGGTCTGTCTGATGTGCCACGGCGCGGTTGAAAGCATGACGCCCGAACTTCGCCAAACCCTGCAAATGCGCTATCCTCACGACCGCGCCACCGGATACCAGGCCGGACAGTTACGTGGCGCCGTCAGCATCAAGGTTCCCTTGCCCTTAAACCCCTGAAACAGCATGCTCCAGCCGCCAGCCTCCGAATACACCCCCGAACTGTGGGAAACCCGCCAGTCGCTAACCCTGCATTTCGGCACCGAGGCCGTGCAAAGCCGCATGAGCAAGGAAGCCCCCTGGCGGCTGGAATTCGAATATACCCGCCGCATGGTCAGCTTCCTGGCCTTCCACCCGGACCCGGCCGACATCCTGATCGTGGGTCTGGGCGGCGGCTCGCTGTCCAAGTTTTGCCACCGCTTCCTGCCCAATGCCAACATCACCTCCCTTGAGATCAATCCGGCCGTCATCGCCCTGCGCGACAAGTTCCTGATTCCTCCGGACGGCCCGGGCTTCCGCATTCTTCTGGCCGATGCCGTGGCCTACCTGCCCGCCCATCCGGGTTCGGCGGACATCATCCTGATGGACGCTTACGACGCCGACGGCCTGCCCCCCGCCCTGTGCAGCGAGGACTTCTACCTCGCCTGCCGGGAAGCCCTGAAGCCGGGCGGTATCCTGTCGGCAAACCTGTGGCGCAGCGACAAGGCCTTCCGCCGCAACCTGGGACGGTTGGGACGCATCTTCGACCGGCATGTGGTGAGCGCCACCTGTGATACCGGCAACGAATCGGTGCTCTGCTTTCGGGAGCCGGCGCTGCCGCCTTTCGGAACGGCCTGGAAGAATGCCCTGCGATACCAGAAGCTGACCGGCGTCAATGTGCCCGGCCAACTGGAAGACCTGGTGTTCAATGCGGGAAATGACTGGTTCTACGGCTCGGCCTGAGGGCCGGGGTGTTCCCGCCCGGACGGGCGGGAACGACGGGGAGGAGCGGGATCAGAACATACCGGCGATCGACGTGCCCAGGCCGCGCACCAGTTCGGGCTGGGCCTCGTCCCACGACAGGTTGACCTTGTTGGCGGAGGACAGCACGCGGGTGCGGTAGCGCTTCCAGTGGCTTTCCTCGGCATAGCTGATGCGCTCGCCGCCGGAGTTGCCCTGCGCCAGTTGCTGTGAGCCCTGCAGGCTGACCGTGTTCTTGGTCCGCTGCGAAATCTGCACATCGGTGATGGCCGAGAAATAGACATCCTTGACCATCTGCCCGGCAACAAAATCCGCCACGCCCAGGGCCACGCCGCCGCCGACAATATGGCGGCCGTTGTCGGAACCGGCGGCATACATCGCCCCCGCCCCGGCCAACGCCACCGCCTCGGAGCCGTAACCGCGCCCCAGCATCGCCTCGGCGGCGGTCTTGTCGGCCTTGCCGACCTGCAGGATATTCACCTGCAGCATGAACTGCGCCTCGTCGGGATTGCGGGTGAGCTTCCACCCACGCGCGGCCAGCGAGCTCTCGACCGCGGACTGGATGGTGAAATCGGGCTTGTCGGACGTATTGCGGACCTGAACCAGCAGCACCATGTTTTGCGGCGCGGCGGGATCAATAAAGATACTCTCGGACATCTTGGTCTGGACGTCGAGGTTGCGTTTGGAAATGGCGACCCCGGTGGCGGCGCAGCCAGCCAGCGACAGGGAAATCATCAATGC
>CAZPZK010000400.1:0-150 GCA_964591095.1 uncultured Moraxellaceae bacterium
GCCCTCCAATCCTGCACTGTCCGACATTGGCAGCCTGTTGGCCCGGCCTGACATCAGGGGTTAAAGGGTCGGACACGATTATCCGTTTCCCTGATCTCATATTTTCTTCGCCGCTGTGTTGAACCTCGCTCCGTCCCTATTTTTTTTGCA
>CAZPZK010000400.1:250-3161 GCA_964591095.1 uncultured Moraxellaceae bacterium
TGTAGCATGTAGCATGTAGCATGTAGCATGTAGCATGTAGCATGTAGCATGTAGCATGTAGCGGTGACATGCGGATCCTTCGACTGGGTCAAAGCCCGCATGTTGCCGTTGCATCAATAAATTTCAATGACTTATGCGTTAAGTTGGCGCGTATGAGGTGGTAAGGCTGGCGGAATAGTCTGTTAAGGTTTATGACGGCGATACTTATTTCCCGTTTGTTTGCTTCGGTACTTGCCACCTTTATGGGAAGAGCCCACACCACCGTAGTAGTAACCACCATGATCTTTTTTATGGTGATAACCGGCTGCTCTCTGGCGGGAGGATGATCTCTTGCAAATGGAAGAGTGACTGGTTGTAACTTTTGGTTTCCCTTCGGATCGGCTACTGGCATCCACCGGTGAATATAAGACCAGAGAAATAGTCATTATGCTAAATACTTGCATAAAACGGGACATAGTCATTGCAATCACCTCTATATGTAAGCCCAAATGAAAAGCGGGCGCCATAGCGCCCGCTCCCCGTACCCTTCAGTTCCCCCAGTTCCATTGCTGATTGGCGCCGCCATTGGCCGTCCATTGCCCAACGCGCGAGCCGGCCGTCGTACCGTAGGCGTCCACCGCGATGTTATTGTCATGGCGGTTGCGCAGCGTGTTGCCCACCCAGTCAAAGCGCAGGTTGTTGCTGTCCACGCAATCCCAGATCACGATTTCGCCGCCATTGAACGCCTGACCGCGATTATCCAGGCACTTGTTGCCGCCCAGACCGCTGCGCAGGTAACCGTTGGCGGCGTCATACCACCACTTTTGGGCGTTGGTGCCGTTGCAGCTCCACAATTGAACCTTGGTGCCGTTGGCGGTATTGCTGCCGCTGACATCCAGGCACAGGCCGCTGCGGCCATCCGTCAATGACCTGAAATTGGCGGCGGCGGGCAAGGCGGTCGTGCCGGGAATCACCCAATTGCCTTCGGTCGCGATATCGTTGTGATTCAGCCAGACCTGGCTGACACCGGCCTTTTGCGCCTTCAATTGCTCATTGTCGAGACTGTTGGTCGGGACATCAAACACATAACCGTTGCCCAGCGCGGCGCAGGCCGCCGCGCCGCCGCTCCAGGCACCGGTCTGGCGGGTGACCGCCCAGCTGCCGGTGCCGGGGATATGGCAGGCATAGGGCAGGGTCTGACCGCAGTCGGTATCATCCCAGCGGCCGTTGCTCCATTGCACGGCGCAATCCTGATTGCCGCCGTAGTTGTTGGGTTCGTTGACATCCCAGCTCCAGACGCCGGCGGCCAAGCGTCCATCCGTCGTGGAGAAATGGTCCAGATTGACGATATTGCCGCCGGTGCGGAAGGCCTGGCTGACTTCGGCGGCGCTGATGCGGTCGACGCCGCCGCTGAACAAGCCGCTGATGGCGCCGATGGTGGTGCCGTCTTCCCAGATGCGGCCGATCTGACCCAGGCCGGTATGCGCCAGCGCCGCCATGCCGGCGTTCCCCGAGCAGCCGCCATCCTTCCACAGCACGACTTGCTTGCCTGCCTGGCGAACCTTCAGCTTGGTCAGGGTATCGGGAATATCCTTGCAGCCGCCGCTGGCGTAAATCTTGCCGCCCAGCTTGTCATTGAGGATGTTCAGCAATTCCTGATGACGGCCGTCGGTGTGATCCTCGATGTAGAGGATGATGACTTCCTGCGCGTTTTCGGGACGGTCCAGCCAGTTGCGGACTTCCTGCAGGCCATCGCGGACAAAACGGTCGGTGAGGCTGCAACCCAGATGCCAGCTGCCCATGTTGGCGCCTATTCCGGAGTGGCAGAGCAGCAGGTCATTGCCCCATTGCCACGGCCAGCCGTGGGCATGGGCGGTCCAGTGCGCGTCCAGTTCGATGAAGCGCGCGCCCAGCCGCAATTGATCGTATATGGTGTACTGTTGCTGGGGATCCAGATAGCTGTCGGCATCCTGATACGCGCGCGAGTTGTAGGTGTTGTGGGTGCCGATGATGTTGTTGTCCTTCATCGGTGACGCGCGGTCGAGGATGCGCTGCAACGACAGCGCCTTGCCCGCCCAGCTGTTGTTGAAGTCGCTGATGGCGTCGGCGTGCGCGCCGCCACCCAGGATCAGTCCCATGCCCAGGAGCGGAAGCAGCCGGTTTATTGTTGTCATGTCAAATCCTCGCGGATGATCGGGTTGGAGCGGGGACAGACTCCCCGCTGGATGTCGGATAGCTTAAACCTTGCACAATGCGCGCACAGAACCGGGGCGGACAAAATCCGGGATATCTTCGGCCATGTCCTGCTTCGGCGCGCGTGGCGGCTTGGCGCGGCCCTGATTGTTGACGCCGGGACCGCCCGGGGATTGCTTAATGGCGACGCGGTGATGAACGGCATTGACCGGCCCACATCGTAACAAGCCTTGTCCGGTGTCTTGAGAATGCCATCAACCCCGTTCATCATTTCAGCATGACAACAAAACGGCGATTCCGCCCGCATCCGCTTCGCACGACCGCGGCCCCCGTAAGGAGGCCGCATGGATAAAACCCGATTCGCCAGCTGGCGTTACCGGCATGGCCAGCGCGTCAGCTTCAGTCCTTCCCAGCACCGGCATCTCCTGATCGGCCTTGGCATCACGCTGCTGGCGTGGCTGGCGGTCAGCCACGCCGCCGCCTATGTCTTCGCTTTCCTGCTGGCGGTCTACGCCGTCAAGGTCTGGCCTCCCGGCGACCGCCTGTTTCTGGGGCCGCGTTACCTGCTGTGCGGCAATACGGTCCTGTATTACGCCAATATCCGTCGCTGCAGTCTGCAACCCGGCCCGGAGCTGCATATCCATAGCGGCGAGCACGACCTGCTGGTGCTGAAAAGGGATCTTTTTCCCAGTAATGCCCGCAAGGCGGAGAAGATTGCCCGCAACCGGCAGGCCAAGTT
>CAZPZK010000401.1:0-3156 GCA_964591095.1 uncultured Moraxellaceae bacterium
GGTGCCCCATGACTGATCTCAACACGATGTGGCTGGGTCTCTCCCTGCGCTCGCCGCTGGTGGTGGCGGCGTCACCGCTGACGGATGACCCCGCGCAGCTGGAACGCCTGGTGGCCGCCGGCGCCGGCGCCGTGGTCATGCGTTCGCTGTTTGAGGAGCAAATCGTCGCCGAGCAGATGGCTGTCCACCAGCATATTGATGCCTGGGTCGACACCAATGCCGAAGCCCGCAGCTTTCTGCCCGACCGCCACCTGTTTCCCGTCGGTGTGGAACCCTACCTCGAACATTTGCGGCGATTGCATCAACGGCTGGACGTGCCGGTGCTGGCTTCCCTCAACGGCGTTAGCCCCGGAGGCTGGACCGGACTGGCCCGGCAACTGGAACAGGCCGGCGCCGCCGCCATCGAACTCAACCTGTACGATATTGCCACCGATCCCGAGATGAGCGGAGCCGAAATGGAGGACTGGCAGCTCGCCACCGTGAGCGAGGTGGTCCGCTGCGTCGATGTGCCGGTCAGCGTCAAGTTGTCGGCGGGATACACTTCGGTCCCGGCTTTTGTCCGCCGGCTGGCGGATGCGGGCGCGCGCGGGGTGGTGCTGTTCAACCGTTTCTATCAACCGGATATCCTGCTGGACAGCCTGGATCTGGACACCACCCTGCATCTCTCCACGTCCGCCGAACTGCCGCCGCGCCTGCATGCGCTGGCGCTGCTGCATGGCCGGGTGCGGCTGAGTCTCGCCGCCACCGGCGGCGTGCATACCGGCCGCGACGCCGCCAAAGCCCTGCTTTGCGGCGCTGATGTGGTGCAGTTGGCCTCGGCGCTGCTGGAGCGGGGACCAGCAGGCATGACCGCCATCCTAGCGGAACTGCAGGACTGGCTGGCGATCAACGGGTACAACTCCGTCAACGAAGCGCGAGGTGTGATGTCGCTGGAAAATGCCCCGGATCCCTCCGCTTGGGAACGGCTGAACTACATGAAGCTGTTGAAAGGCTGGCAATCCCGCCACGGTCGTCGATAATACGTCCTGACGGGCAGGAGGAATTTCCGATTTGAGCGGCCACCATCATCATGCGCATCAGGATCATGACCACCCTCACGGCCATGATCACCTTCATCAGCACACGCCAACCGATTTTGGCCGCGCCTTCGCCATTGGCATTACCCTCAACATGGCGTTCGTGGCCGTGGAGGCCTTTTATGGGTGGACCTCCGGCTCCCTGGCGCTGCTGGCGGATGCCGGTCACAACCTGGGTGATGTCGGCGGCTTGCTGCTGGCCTGGGCGGCGATGGCCGCCGGCAAGCGCGCGCCGGACAACCGTCACAGTTACGGTTGGCGTCGCGGCTCCATTCTCGCCGGCTTTCTGAATGCCGTGGTGCTGCTGCTCGCCATGACGCTGCAGCTCTGGGAAGCGCTGCAGCGTTTCCAGTCCCCGGCACCGGTTGCCGGCGTCACCGTGATGGTGGTGGCCGCCATCGGTGTCCTCATCAACGGCATTACCGCCCTGCTGTTCATGGCCGGCAGCCGTCACGACCTCAACATCCGGGGGGCCTTCCTGCACATGGCCGCCGATGCCCTGGTCTCGGTCGGCGTGGTGTTGGCGGGTGCGCTGTACCTATGGCTTGGATGGGGCTGGATTGATCCGCTGGTCAGTGTCCTGATTGCGCTGGTGGTGATCACCGGCACCTGGTCGCTGTTCCGGCAATCGCTGCACCTGTTGTTTGACGGCGTGCCGGAACATATCGACCTGCCTTCGGTCCGCCGCCGCCTGCTCGCCATCGACGGCATCGATGACGTGCATGACCTGCATGTCTGGGCGATGGGCACCGCCGAAGCGGCCCTGACCGCCCACCTCGTCACCGGGGCTGACAGGGATCAGGAACTCCTGCTCCGGAACGCCACCGAGGAAATGCACGAGGATTTCGGGATACGCCATGTTACCCTGCAGTTGGAGTCCCCCGAATTTGCCCGGCACTGCGCACTCGGCGAAACCTGTCTCCACCGCACCAAACCCCAGTCTGACCACCCGGAACATCCATGACCCCGTTCGACATCAGCACCGGACTCATCCTCAAGGCGGCGGCCTTTGCCGCCGAAAAGCACCGCGACCAGCGCCGCAAGGACCCGGAGGCTTCACCCTACATCAACCATCCGATCGCCCTCGCCAACCTGCTCGCCAGCCAGGGCGTGACGACACCGGACGTGCTGTGCGCCGCCCTGCTCCACGACACGATCGAGGATACGGAAACCACCGCCGCCGAACTGGAGGCCGCCTTTGGCGGCCGCATCGCCGCCATCGTGCTGGAAGTGACCGATGACAAGCGCCTGCCCAAGGCCGAGCGCAAGCAGCAGCAAATCGACCATGCGCCTCACGCCTCGCAGGAAGCTCGGCTGGTCAAGCTGGCGGACAAGATCTGCAACCTGCGCGATATCCTGCACTCCCCGCCGGCGGGATGGCCGCTGGCTCGCCAGCAGGAGTATTTTGACTGGGCGGCGCGCGTCATCGCCGGTGTGCGCGGCACCCATGACGGACTGGAGGCCTTGTTTGACGACATCTACGGCCGTCGCCACGAACTGCGCGGCTGACAACGCCAGGGCGCCCGGCAAGCACGGGCCGCCACATTCCTGTACAATCCAGCGCTAGCCCTGTTTATTCCCCTCATTTACCGGATTTTTCATGTCATTTGCTGATCTCGGCCTCGCGCCGGAACTGGTGCGCGCCCTCAAAGAACGCGGCTATACCACCCCCACCCCGATCCAGACCCAGGCCATTCCCGCCGTCCTCGCCGGTCAGGATCTGTTGGCCGCCGCGCAGACCGGCACCGGCAAGACCGCGGGTTTTACCCTGCCCATCCTGCAGCGCCTGTCGCAAATTGATTTTTCCCGGGTCAACCGCAAGGCGCGCATCCGCGTCCTTATCCTGACGCCGACCCGTGAGTTGGCGGCGCAAGTGGAAGAAAGCGTCCGCGACTACAGCAAGCATCTCGACATCAAGTCGATGGTCATGTTTGGCGGAGTCAATATCAATCCGCAGATTGAGCGCCTCAACCGCCGGATCGACATCCTCGTCGCCACCCCCGGCCGCCTGCTGGACCATGTCGGCCAGAAGACCATCGATCTCAGCGGCATTGAAACGCTGGTGCTGGACGAAGCGGAC
>CAZPZK010000402.1:0-2135 GCA_964591095.1 uncultured Moraxellaceae bacterium
TTACGCTTTCCTGCAAAGCCGCACCGGTGAAGTCGTGGAAAGCCTGGAAATGGCCTCGATCAAGCTCCTCAACGCTCTGCGCCAACTGCGTAACAATCAGGAATAAGCAGTACTGGCCCAGACATAATTAAGGAGTTGATCATGCGGTCACGCTCTAAATCCCGTGACACGAACCCGGAGCTGGACATCACCTCGTTCATGAACCTGATGGTGATCCTGATCCCGTTCCTGTTGCTCAACGCCGTCTTCACCCAGGTCGCGGTGTTGCAGGTTGCCATGCCTAACGACGGCAGCGGCGCCGCCCCCGAAGTCAAGAAGCCGCTGGTGCTTGAAGTCATGGTTTACAAGGACCGCCTGCTGGTGGCCGACCGCCAAACCGGTCCCATGAAAACCATCGCACTGAACGCCAAGGGCGAGCACGACTTCAAGGCGCTGAATGAATACCTGCGTGAAGTCAAAACCCAATATCCCACGGTCACCGAGGCCAGCATCCTGCTGGAACAGGACACGGTGTATGACAAGTTGATCCAGACCATGGATGCCGTGCGGGTCATCAACAGCGATGTTAACGGCAAACCGGCAAAGTATGCCCTTTTCCCGGACGTCAGCATCGGTGATGCGCCGGATGCCCAGAGCGGAGGTGGCAAATGAGTCACGCCAAGAGCCCGCGCGTCAAACGGCACGAACGCCTTCAGAAACGGATCAAGGGGCAAGCCAGCCTGAGCCTGACGTCCTTGATGGACATTTTCACCATCCTCGTGTTCTTCCTGCTGGTGAACTCACAGAATCCGGCCAAGCTGCCCGATATTACCCAGTTGCAATTACCGGTATCGAGCGCGGAAAAGGACCCGAAGGAACAACTGATTGTCATGATCACCAAGAAAGATATCCTGGTGCAGGACATGCACGTTGTTTCGGTCGCGGACGCCATGGCCAACAAGGGTGATGTGATCACCGCCCTGGGCACGGAATTGCGTTATCGCGCCGCTAAGACTGTTGCCCCGCTAAATGAACAGGGCATTCCGGAACGCGATATCACCATTCTCAGTGACAAGGACACCCCGTACAGCGTCGTGCGCAAGGTCATGGCAACCTGCAGCCAGAATGACTTCGCCAAGATTTCGTTCGCGGTTGCCCGTGGAGGGAAAAAATCATGAGCCAAAACATCATGATCCGTCCGATGCTGCCTTGGGATGACCTGCCGGAAGATGCCTCGCGCAAACGTCGGATCGATATCATCGCCCTGGTGATCGCGATCATACTTTGCCTGATCGTGGCCATCGTCAAGCTGCCCAAGCTGGAGCGCAAGGACACGGCCGTTCCCGAGCGCATCGCCCGCATGGTCGAGCGCAAGGAAGTCCTGCCTCCGCCCCCTCCCCCGGTCAAGAAGGAAGAGAAAAAGGACGAGGCCAAACCGGAGGACAAGCCGGCGGACAAGCCGAAACCGGTGGAAGAAAAAGTTGCCAAGGTCAAGCCCACGGACAGTGAAGTCAAATCCGCCCGTGAAAACGCCAGTAAGGCTCTGCAACAATCCGGCGTCAGCGATGCCTTGGCCGACTTGCGTGACATGCAGACCCTGGCCGAGATGAATCCTTCCGGTAATCCGCTGCAGAAAAACAGCGGTGAACCGGTCGGAACCAGTCGCAACATGATCGGCAGCCGCGCCGGCGCCGGCTCCGGCGGCCTCGCCTATCAAGGCGCGCATAGCTCCGGCTTCGGCGGCGGCACGCCTGGCGGCAAGGGTGGAAAAGGCAATTACGGCCTCGGCGGCAAGGGCACGACCGACATGAAGGGTGGCGTCATTGCTTCCGCTGGCGGCGGTGGCCGTGGCGGCGAAGGCGGCGGCGGACGTGGTGAAGGCGGTGTCGGCAAGCGGACACAGGAAGAAATCCGCTATGTCTTCAACAAGTACAGCGCCAAAATCGACAGTGCCTACCAGCGCGCCCTCAAGGATGATCCCAGCATGGAAGGCACCGTTCGCCTTCGTCTGGTGATTGACCCCAACGGCAGCGTTACCAGTTGTGAAATCGCTTCCAGCGATCTCAACAACACCGAGCTGGAGGCCAAGATTGTCGCCATCGTCAAGAGCTTCAACTTTGGCGATGACAACGTCGAAATCTGGAAGGGCACCATCC
>CAZPZK010000402.1:2145-3156 GCA_964591095.1 uncultured Moraxellaceae bacterium
TCTCTATCCTAAGTAACGCCGTCCTCCGGACATGAACAAGGCGCATCCCATGCGCCTTTTTCATGTCCGTTTCTTGAGTTTTTATGCCATTTTGGCGTATCATTCGCCGCCTGATTGGAGGCGTGGCCGAGCGGTTTAAGGCACCGGTCTTGAAAACCGGCGTGGGTTCCGCCCACCGTGAGTTCGAATCTCACCGCCTCCGCCAACTATTCCGGGTCTGCCGCTTGTCCGGCGCAAAGCCAGCGTCCTTTGCCTTGTGCTATCCTGCAGCCCGCTGACATCCTGGCCAGAAGCCGGGATGCATGGACGTTTTTTCCGTTATCTGGGCCTCATACCATGACTCAAACCTCTGTCAACGCTCCTTCCTTTGTTCGTCACCCGAAATTGATCGCCTGGGTCGCGGAAATCGCCGCCCTGACTCAACCTGACCGCATTGAATGGTGCGATGGCAGCGAGGAAGAAAACCAGCGCCTGCTCGACCTGATGGTCGACCGGGGCATGATGCGCCGCCTGAATCCGGAAAAACGCCCCAACTCCTTCCTGGCCTCCTCCGATCCCTCGGATGTCGCCCGCGTCGAAGACCGTACGTTCATTTGTTCCGCCAAGCGCGAAGATGCCGGTCCCACCAACAATTGGGAAGAGCCCTCGGTGATGCGCGCCAAGCTCAACGGTCTGTTCGCCGGTTGCATGCGCGGACGCACCCTGTATGTGATTCCCTTCTCCATGGGGCCGCTGGGCAGCCATATCGCCCAGATCGGCGTGGAGTTGTCGGACAGCCCTTACGTCGTCACGAATATGCGCATCATGACCCGCATGGGCAAGGCTGTTTATGACGTACTGGGCGAAGACGGTAACTTTGTCCCTTGCGTACATTCTGTCGGCAAGCCGGTACTGACACCCGCCGACGACGTCACCTGGCCCTGCAACCCGGAAAAGTATATCGTCCATTATCCGGAAACCCGCGAAATCTGGTCCTTTGGCTCCGGATATGGTGGCAATGCACTGCTGGGC
>CAZPZK010000403.1:0-3154 GCA_964591095.1 uncultured Moraxellaceae bacterium
GGATTATGCCAATGCGGTTCTCGATTTCGCCGAAACCATTTCAGACCGGGAAGTACGGGATGCGGCCCGCCGCCTGCGCTATCCGGAGTTTTTTCGTTGAGCTCTTCGCGGACGGCTGATCTGAAGCCGTCTGCCCGGCATGACCGCTGCGTGTAATCTCATGTCCCAAGGGCAAGCCGGGACTTGATCCACCAATTGAAAATCATGCGCCAGACCGACGCGCCAGGGACGATACATTCCAGCCAGCGTGCGGTCATAAAATCCACCCCCCATGCCCAGGCGGTTGCCTTGCCGGTCCAGACCGGTCAATGGCATGAAGATAATGTCCAATCGTTCCGCCGCGAGCCCCCGTCCCTGTCGCGGTTCACGGATATGCCACTGTTGTTTGTGGTGGCGCTGGCCGGGATGCCATCGAATGAAGACCAGCTTGCCGGGGGGAAAGGACCGCATTCGTGGCAAGTAGCAGGTTTTGCCCAGGCGGTGGGCCAGTTGCATCAGCGGCAAGGGATTGATCTCACCCTGAATGGGTAGATAGAAAGCCAGGGAACGCGCTTGCAGAAAGACAGGCCAATGGCGGCAACGCCTCAGCAACTGCCGTGCGGCAATTTTCTGGTCGGAAGGAGAAAGATCACGCCTGATACGGCGAAGATGCTTGCGAAGCGAGTGACGCTGTTCGGTCAGCAAGAAAAGGGACTCCAGAATGCCGCTACCCATCTTGACCCTTGAACCCAAAGGTTCAAGGGGGAAGCCAGTATGCGGATCAGGCTTTCTGCGGGCACCGGAAAAACCGGAGCTGCGACAGACATGCGCACCACCACATCAAGACCGCTTCCCAAAGAGATGAAATCGGCTCAGGGGACGCGACAGGTTGGCGTACATCCTAGAGATGGCTTCAGTATATCGAACTGGTTCACGGATGCAACGCCTTTCAGGTTACCGAAGTTCATCCGGCGATGACACGGTCAATTTTTCCGATCAGCAATTGCAGCGCTTGGGCGATCCTGGAGGGGTCCTCGCTGGGCTTGGCCTTGCTGGTGAACAGTTCGTGGCAGATATTGAGGGCGGCGAGCACGGCGACGCGTTCGCTTTCCATGTTCTTGCTGGCGGCGCGGATCTCGCGCATTTTCTTGTCCAGGTAATCCGCCGCCTGCTTCAGGGAAGCCTGTTCGCCCGCCGGGGAGTTGATGCGGTAAGTCTTGTCAAAAATCTGTACTTCAACGGTTTCAACCGACATGTCAGTTACTCTCAGGCTTCGGGAGTTTCAAGGGCCTTCAGGCGCAGGATAATGGCTTCCACGCGGGCGCGGGCCAGATCATTCTTGCGTGACAGCTCGTCGCGCTCGGCGGCGAGGGCGGTTTCCTTGGCGCGGAGGCTATTGTTTTCGGCAGTCAAAGCTTCTACCTTTGCACGCAGGGACTGGGCTTCCCCGGCGGCGGCGGCGCGTATGGACTGGACTTCGCCGGCGGCTGCACGAAGCCGGGCATTTTCGGCAGTAACGACCTGGATTTTCTGGATCAGGCTGTCGATGCGGGCGTTTAGTGTGCGGAGATCTTGTTCCAGCATTTTTTTAAGTCGCACTCGTGGATTTTGGCGGCTAATATAGTTTTTTCACGCGTTCAGGGTCAATCAGGATTTATCATGCATCCAGCTGCAAAAGCCCCTTCTCTGCCGGAATTAAATCAGTTGTTACAAGATTTGCAACTGAATAGCCCGGCGGAGGAAATTCACGGCGTCATGACCGGCCTGCTGGCCGGCGGCGTGCGCTTCAACCGTCAGCAACTGGTGAAGCTGCTGGAGGCCCATACCGAGTCCGATCAGGCGTTTGACGATGCGCTGGTGGCCGGGCTTTGGCAACTGCAGCTGGAAACCCTGGAGGCCCTGGGCGCAACGGATCTGGTGTTCAGTCCGCTGGTTCCCGGCGATGATCGCCCCTTGCCGGAGCGGCTGGAAGGTCTGGCCGAATGGTGCCAGGGCTTGCTCGCCGGATTCGGGCTGGCCGTGCGCGGTGATGACCTCCGCCTGCGGGAAGGCGACATACAGGAAACCTTGCAGGATCTGGTGCATATCGCCCACGTCAGCGGCGAGGCGGAATCCGATAACGAGGAGGACGAGCAGGCGTTCATGGAAGTCTTCGAGTTTGTCCGCCTGGCGGCGATTCACCTCTTCGAGGAAATGTCGCCGACCGAAGAACACCGCCCCGTCCACGATCAATTGCATTGACCGGTTTTCGCCATGAACTCCCTAGTGCCCAAACAGCAATTCGCCCAACGCCGAAGCGCCCTGATGGAATGGATGGGGCCGGACTCGATCGCCATCCTGCCCGCCGCGCCGGTCGCGGTCCGCAATCGCGATACCGATTTCCGCTATCGTCAGGACAGTGATTTCTATTACCTCTCCGGCTTTGCCGAGCCGGAAGCGGTCATCTGCCTGATCCCCAACCGGCCGCAAGGCGAGTTTATCCTGTTTTGCCGGGAGCGGGATCGCGAGCGGGAAATCTGGGATGGCTACCGCGCCGGTGTGGAGGGAGCCATTGAGTTGTATGGCGCGGATGATTCCTATCCGATCGGCAAGCTGGACGAAATCATTCCCGGCCTGATGGAAGGCAAGAAAAAAGTCTACGTCAATCTGGGCGCGCAGCCGGATTTTGACACGCGGGTCATGGGGTGGGTCAGTCATTTGCAGGGCAGGGCGCGCCAGGGGGTGAAAGCCCCGGGCGAGTTCCTGATCCTGAGTCATTTGCTGCATGAGCTTCGGCTTTACAAGAGCTCGGACGAACTCAATATCATGCGCCGCGCCGCGAGTATTTCCGCGCAGGCCCATATCCGCGCCATGCAGAAGGCCCGTCCCGGACTGTATGAATACGAACTGGAGGCCGAACTGCTGCACGAGTTCATGCGCAATGGTTGCGGTGCTCCGGCCTACAACACCATTGTGGGGTCCGGCGCCAATGCGTGCATCCTTCATTATGTCGAGAACCGGCGCCAGATGCAGGCCGGCGAGCTGGTGTTGATCGATGCCGGCGGCGAGCTGGATCACTATGCTTCGGATATTACCCGAACCTTTCCGGTCAGTGGCCGCTTCAGCGGCGAGCAGAAGGCCATCTATGAACTGGTGCTGGCCGCGCAGGAAGCCGCCATCGAGGCGGTGCATCCCG
>CAZPZK010000404.1:0-3137 GCA_964591095.1 uncultured Moraxellaceae bacterium
CGAGTTGCGCCGCGAGCGCGCCGACCGCCGCGAGCGCGTCGGCAACGCCAGCATCAGCATCCAGGAAGCCGAAAAGTCCGGAAAGCTGGTGCTGGACATCCACAACATTACCGTCAAGGCCGGCGAGCGCGAGCTGGTCAAGGGCTTCAGCGCCGCCGTGATGCGCGGCGACAAGATTGCCCTGCTTGGGGAAAACGGCGTCGGCAAGACCAGCCTGATCCGGGTGTTGCTGGACGAAGCGCCAGCCGCCGCCGGGGATATCCGTCGCGGCACCAAGCTGGAAGTCGCCTATTTCGACCAATTGCGCAACCAGCTGGATGAAGAAAAATCCGTGCTGGACAATATTGCCGGCGGTTCCGACTTCATTGACATCAACGGTGAGCGCAAGCACGCCCTCAGTTATCTGCAGGACTTCCTGTTCACCCCGCAGCGCGCCCGCACCCCGGTCAAGGCCCTGTCCGGCGGTGAACGCAACCGGGTGCTGCTGGCGCGGCTGTTCAGCCGTCCGTCCAACCTGCTGGTCATGGACGAGCCCACCAACGACCTCGACATCGAGACACTGGAACTGCTGGAAGACAAGCTGGACGCCTATCAGGGCACGCTGCTGCTGATCAGCCATGACCGCGCCTTTGTCGATAACGTGGTCACCGGTTCATGGGCGTTCATGGGCGACGGCCGGGTCGAGGAGTTCGTCGGCGGCTACAGCGATTGGCTGCGGCAGACCGCCGGACGCGCATCCTCCCCCGTCGCCGCGAAGCCCGCCGGCACTGGAAGCCCCCCGGCCCCCGTTGCCGAAAACAAAGAAAAACTCTCAATTCCGAAAAAGAAATTGAGCTACAATGACCAGCGCGAACTGGCGTCCCTGCCCGGACGCATCGCTGCGCTGGAAACGGAACAAACCGGCCTGCAGCAGCGGCTTGATGATTCCGGCCTGTTTGTCCGGGACCCCGAGGGGGCGCTGGCGGCCACCCGCCGCCTGGCGGAAATAGAAGAAGAATTGCTGATTTTGCTTGAGCGCTGGACCGAACTGGAAGCCTAGGGTGTCCGGACGCGCAAGACCTGTACCGAGGAGAGAACGATGATTCGCGGAAGGCTCGCTGCCGCATGCCTGGCCCTGGCCGGCCTGGCCGGTTGTGCATCACATGGTCCCACCCCCCAAGTGCAGGCCTCTTACCACGCCCCCGGCGGGGCCTATTCGGTCAACCTGGGCAGCCAGGCCTTTCAGGGCAAGCTGGAAATGACCGAGCAATGCGAGCCTTTCGGCGGCAGTCTCAACATCTGGGACACCAAGAACCGTTTTTTCCGCATCGACTACCTCAACCTGATCGAACACCCGGTGGTACACCCGCCCTCATTCGCCAGCGACCGCACCCTCAACGACATGGTGATGGGCTACTATCTGGGCGACGTGCTCGACAAGGAGAAGTCCATCCTTGAGCGCAAGGTATTGTTCAAGGACACCGTCAACAGCTCGGCGGGCGAAGGCCTGCTGGCCATTGTCAGCATGACGGTCGATCCGGCGCGGGTGCCCCGCGATTCCCTGGACAACACGGTGTATTACGGCTTTTTCGTGGTTCGGCGCGGCGACTTTTCCTACATCGTCCAGCACCGCCAGGATATCTACCAGCCTGAACGGATGAAGGCGATGCTGGTCACGCTGATGACCGACATGACCATTCCCGGCAAAGGCTACGAACAGCGCATCGTCGATAATCTGGGCGTGGTTGACCAGGTCTTCGGTTCACAGGATGAAGTAGACGCGTGGAAGAAGGCGCAGAACTGCATCTGACCGCGCCGGTGCTGTTACCTTGGGACCCGGCCGGGCTGTTGTCGGGCTCCCGGCTGGACGCGCGCCTGGACAAACTTCCCGGCTGGTATGTCAAGACATCCCCTCACCCCGCCAGCATTTGTCGTGACTGGATTACGCCGGATTTTGATTCCGCCGCCCGCCTCGCCGCAACTTTGGCCAGGCTGGCGGCAGCTGCCCAACATCATCCCGACATCAGTTTCGGCTGGGGATTCATCCATGTCCGCTGGCGCACGCATGACCTCGGGGGAATTCATGAAAACGACATCCTTCTGGCGCTTGCCACTGAACGGCTGCTGGCGGCGTCCGGTCATGGCCAGCCTGCTGTTCTGGAGCTGCCTGTGGATCGCGGTCCCGGCCACCGCTAAGCCCGCCGCGCCGCATGCCGCCATGGGTGAGCGCCTGCAAACCCTCAACCGTCAGATCCTGGCAGATCGTGCTCGTGCCTCCGGAATTGCCGAACGCTATCTCGGCACGGACGAGATCAGCGAGGATGACTTTAACTGGCTGAAGATCACCGCCGAAAAATACGGTCTGGAACCGCGCCAACGAGGGGATCAGCGCTTCTTCACGGCGCTGCTGGATCGTATTGATGTCGTGCCACCCTCGCTGGCCCTGGCCCTGGGATGGCTGGAGTACGGCTGGCGGCCCCGCTCGGACAGCCGATTGCCAACAGCCTGCCTCGGCTCCTGCCGCAAATGGCGTCCCGGACTCGCCGTCCCCGCCCCCGAGGACATGCACGCCTGGGTACACCAGTTGAACACCGATCCGCGATATGCCCCGTTCCGCGCCAAACGCAGTGAACTTCGCCGCCTTCAACGTCCGTTGAGCGCCGGCAATCTGGCGCCGGCCCTGGAGCCGCTGACCAGCGAGGGCAAGGCCTACACGCGACGCCTGCAAACCATAACCCGGCAGTTGCGGCTTGACCGCTGGGACAGCACGGCGCGCTAAGCCGCCACCACGCCCGGCTCCTTTCCCTTGCAGGACTGAAACCGCCCCCTTCGCCTGTCAGCCGTCCGGCTGGCGTCAAATGTCACCCGGCTGGCGGCCCCGGTCGATTGTTAAGCGCTGTGAGCACTTAAGGTTCACCACGGCGTACTTGCCGCGTTTTCCGGAAATCGCCCCACCCTGCACGCCCGTTGACAATAGGAGGTCGCCCATGTCCCTGCCATCCCTGTTCCTTATCCCGTTACTGTGGGTTTCATGGCTACTGGCTTTCGCAACCCCCGCCCAAGCGGATGGCGACGATCTGGCCGAATTGCAGCAAAAACTGGGGAATCAATGGGTTGAAGTCCGCAATGACCGCAAGCGCAATATCCGGACCTGGGTC
>CAZPZK010000405.1:0-3132 GCA_964591095.1 uncultured Moraxellaceae bacterium
CGGCGAGGTCATGTTCCGCGCGGCGGCGCTCCTCCAGGAGCGCAAGGACGCCATGGCCGCTTACGGCGCCACCCTGATCGGGGTGCCGCAATCCGTGGGCATGGAGGGCGCCCGCGACCTCGCGCTGCGCATGCAGGCGGAAGGCCGGGGGCTGGTGCTCAACCAGTTCGGCAACCCGGACAATCCGCAAGCGCACTACGAAAGCACCGGGCCGGAAATCTGGCGCGACACCGGCGGTGCGATCACCCATTTCATCAGTTCCATGGGTACCACCGGCACCATCATGGGTGTCTCGCGCTATCTCAAGGAGCAGAATCCCGAGATTCGGATCATTGGCCTGCAGCCCGGCGACAACGCCCAGATTGCCGGTATCCGCCGCTGGCCGGAAGCCTATTTACCGACTATTTTTGAAAAGGAACGCGTGGACACGATCCTCGATATTCCGCAACGCGCCGCCGAGGACACCATGCGGCGACTGGCGCGGGAAGAGGGGATCTGCGCCGGGGTATCCTCGGGTGGCGCGGTATGGGCGATGCTCCAGTTGGCGGAACAGGTCCGGGACGCGGTGATGGTCGCCATCATTTGTGACCGTGGCGACCGCTATCTGTCCACCGGTCTCTTTTCCGCCTCATGATGTAAACGGGCGTAGCCATTCGCCCCCAGTCTGGCCGCAGGGTGTAGGTCTACACCCCAACAGGAATGACGCAAATGCCCAGAGAAAAAGGAACACTCGTCTTCGACATTGAAACCATCCCGGACATCCCGCGCGCCAGGCGCCTTTATGCCCTGGACAATCTCACCGATGCCGAAGCCTTTGAGGCCCTGAAGAATATCCGTCGCCAGGAAACCGGCGGCTCGGATTTCTTCCGCCACCACCTGCACCGCGTTGTCTGCATCTCGGTGGTGCTGAAACTCGGCGATACGGTGCGCGTCTGGTCGCTGGGGGAGGAAGACGGTACTGAGGCCGACATCATCCGCCGCTTCTTCAGCGCGATCGACAAATACGACCTGACACTGGTCTCCTGGAACGGCAGCGGCTTTGACTTGCCGGTCCTGCATTATCGAGCCATGCTGCACGGAATCAGCGCCCCGATGTACTGGGAACTGGGGGAGCACTACAAGGATTACCGCTACAACAACTACATCAACCGCTTCCACCTGCGGCACATCGACCTGATGGACGTGCTGTCCCTGTATCAGGGTCGGGCCGCCCAGCCGCTGGACCAGATTGCCTCCTTCCTGGGATTTCCTGGAAAGCTGGGGATGGATGGCAGCAAGGTTTATGACCAGTTCCTGGCCGGCAACCTGCCGGCCATACGCCATTATTGCGAAACCGATGTCCTGAACACCTGGCTGGTCTTCCTGCGATTCCAGCTGCTGCGCGGCGAATTGTTCCGTCCGGATCATGACCAGGAAATCGCCAGGGTCCGCGAACTGCTGGAAAGCAGCAACAAACCCCACTTCCGGGAATTCCTCAACGCATGGAATGCGGCACAAGAGACGACCGACTGATGAAAAAGAAACAGCGCCAGCGCCTGAAAGAACAGGCGCCGGAAACCCTGACCATCAACCGCTTGAGCCACGAAGGCCGCGGCATCGCTCACCATGACGGCAAGACGATCTTCGTCCGCGGGGCCCTGACCGGGGAAACCGTCACCGCCCGAACCACGCTGATTCGCAGCAAATTCAATGAAGCCGACACCGTCGAGGTGCTTGCGGCTTCGCCGGAACGGGTTGAGCCGCCATGCCCGCATTTTGGCATTTGCGGCGGCTGCGAATTGCAGCACATGGCGCCTTCCGCGCAGATCGCCTTCAAGCAGAAGGTCCTGGAAGAGCAGTTCCGCCACTTTGGCAACCTGCAACCCGAAGAATGGCTGCCGCCCCTGGTGCATGACACGGCCGACTACCGCCGCAAGGCGCGGCTGGGCGTCAAGTTTGTCATCAAGAAAGACAGCTTGCTGGTGGGCTTCAGGGAAAAAGGATCGCCGTATCTGGCCGAACTCGGTTCCTGCGCTGTGCTCGACCAGCGCATCGGCAGCCGCATCATGGAATTGCGGCAACTGATCGGCGGCATGGACGCCAAGGATACCTTGCCGCAGATCGAATTCTCGGCCGGGGACAACGGGGTCGCCCTGGTTTTCCGGCACATGGAGCCGCTTTCCGCCTCCGACCAGGAAAAGCTGACCGGCTTCTGTCGCGACCTGGGATGGCAGTGTTATCTGCAGCCGGGCAATTACAGCACGGTTCACCGGGTATGGCCGCTGGACGGCGAAGACCGGTTGAGCTATGACTTTCCCGACTTCAACCTGACCTTGCATTTCCACCCCCTGGATTTCACCCAGGTCAATGCCGCTATCAACCGCAAGATGGTGAAACTGGCGATTGACATGCTCAACCCGCAACCGAACGAGCGAATTCTGGACCTCTTTTGCGGGCTGGGGAATTTCACGCTGCCGTTGGCTACCCGCGCCGCCCATGTCATCGGCGTGGAGGGCGACGCCGCCATGACCGAGCGCGGCTACGAAAACGCCCGACGCAACCACATCAGTAACGTTGACTTTTATGCTCAGGACCTGACCGCCGATTTTTCCGGCCAACCTTGGGCCAAGGAGGGTTTTGACGCTTTGCTGATTGACCCGCCGCGCTCGGGCGCCCTGGAAGTGGTGCAATACCTGCCGCGATTCGGCGCCAAGCGCATCGTCTACGTTTCCTGCAATCCGGCGACCCTGGCGCGCGACGCCGGAGAGCTGGTCAAGGCGGGTTATAAACTGAAAAAGGCAGGGGTCATGGATATGTTTACCCATACCGCCCATGTCGAATCGATAGCCTTGTTCGAAAAAGGTTGAGCGATGGTCAAGGTTCGCGAAGATTATCCGGTGCAGGCGGACGGCGAGGTCAACCTCGACGCCTGGATTGACCGTATTGGCGCCCAGGTTGAATTGCACGATCCGGCATTGTTGCGGCGCGCCTGCCTTTTTGCGCGGGAGGCGGATGAGAGCTACGCCAAGGAACACCCGTGGAGTACGCGCACCAACAGTTTCCTGACCGGCTTGGCCATGGCGGATATTCTGGCCGACCTGAAGCTGGACCAGGAATCGGTCATGGCCGCCGTACTCTACCGAACGGTGCGGG
>CAZPZK010000406.1:0-3120 GCA_964591095.1 uncultured Moraxellaceae bacterium
AGCCATACCTTGGCAGCCAACGTCGAGAATCTGACCCTTACCGGTAGCGCCGACCGGAGCGGCACGGGCAACCGTCACGCCAACATCCTTACCGGCAATAGCGGCAACAACACCGTGGACGGGGGTGAAGGTGAAGACACACTGTATGGCCTGGCCGGCAATGATGTGCTGCGGGGCGACGGCGGCGGCGACCGTCTGTATGGCGGCGAAGGCGAAGACACCCTGCACGGCGGCGATGGCACCGATATCCTGGAGGGTGGCGACGGCAATGACCTGCTGGACGGCGGCAACGGCGTGGATGTCCTGATGGGCGGCGTCGGCAACGACATCCTGCGCGGCGGTGACGGCGTGGACAAGCTGGAAGGCGGTGACGGCGATGATGAACTGTGGAGCGGCCGGGATGATCCCTACGCCGATAACAACGGGGGGCTGGATGGCGGCGCGGGTTATGACACCGCCGTATTCTCGGAGATGGACACCGGTCTGACCATCCATCTGGCTACAGAGAATTTCCAGCAAAGCGTTCCTCACGCCAAGAAGTGGGATCTGCTGAATATCGAAAGCGTACGCGGCAGTCAGTTTGCCGACACCCTGTACGGCGGCGTCCAGGATTCCGTGCTGGAGGGCATGGGCGGCGACGATATCATCCGCGAAGGCGTCATGGGCGGCCACTATGTGATCGCCTCCTATGCCCACGCGGCGGAAGGCGTGGTGGTTAATCTGGCCGGTGAATTCGCCCAGGGCGGCGCCAGTGTCGGGCGCGACACCTTGTTGAGTATTCGTCATGCCCAGGGCTCCGCCTTTAACGACCTGCTGGACGGTGACTGGAGCGCGAACCGCCTGGAAGGCCTGGACGGGGATGACCTGATCTTTGGCTATGACAGCGCGGATACGCTGTCTGGCGGCGGCGGCGATGATACGCTGGATGGTGGTCAGGATAACGACCTGCTGGACGGCGGTGATGGTAATGACCGGCTTATGGGTGACAGCGGCAACGACACCCTGAGCGGCGGCGGTGGCAACGATTGGCTGGACGGAGGCATCGGCAACGACACCTTGTCCGGCGGCGACGGCAATGACTGGCTGGACAGCGGGGATGGCAATGACATCGTGGCCGGCGGCCAGGGGGATGACACCTATGTGGTGTCAAGCGATGACGCGTGGGTGGAAAATGCCGGGGAGGGCGTGGACACTCTGATGTTGACCCTCAATAACTTCAACTCGGCCTACACCTTGCAGGACAACATTGAAAACCTCACCCTGACCACGGCGGCGGATCACACGTCCTCCGGCATCATCTTCGCGACCGGCAGCGTCGGCGACAACGTCATCACCATCACCGGCGCTTCCGGCAAGATCGGTGTCCTGGAGGGCATGGCCGGCAACGACACCCTGGTGGGCCGCGGCCATAACGATATCGCCAGTTATCGGCACTCGGCCTTTGGCGTCACGGTCAACCTGACCACCGGCGTTGTCGACGGCGGGGCGGATGTCGGGCACGACACCCTGTCCGGTATCGGTTGGGTCTGGGGAACCGACCATGACGACACTTTTGTGGGGGAAGGCCTGTTTGACCTCGGCCTGGGCAACAACACCGTGTCGGGTCACAACAGCACGGTGAGCTATTCTGCTGTTAATGCAGCCCTGTTTGGCTTTACGACCACGGATAACGTCACCTATAGCGTGACGCGCGCGGACGGCGGGGTTGACACCCTGACCGGCGTCCGCTGGATCGCTTTCGGCAATAGCCAATATGAACTGGCCGACTTGGTCAGTCAGGCGCCCACCGCCGTGAATGACGACAATGCCGGTGACGCCGTGGTGGAAGCCGGAAGCACCAGGGCGGGCGACCCGGCCGCCGCCGGCAACGTACTGCTCAATGACAGCGATATCAACAACCTGTCGTACCGTCCCGATCCCATTGCTGTGACCGCCCTCAACGGCCAGGCCATTGCCGGCGGCGGCTCGGTCACGGTGCAGGGTTTGTACGGCAGCCTCACCCTGCTGGACAGCGGCGCTTACACCTACCAGCTGGACAACAGCGACGCCGATACCCAGGCCTTGGGCGACAGCGGCCCCTTGAGCGGCGTGGACAGCTTCAGCTACACGGTCACCGATTCGCAAGGTTTGTCCGCGACCGCTACGCTGAGCATTACCGTGACGGGCAGCACCGACAATAGCAATCCGGTGCTGGAGCCGGTGGCCGGTCTCAGCCTCACCGATTCCCGGTTTTACGACGACTTCGCGCCCTTCAGCGGCAGCCTGCGCGGCTCCGACATTAATGCCGGGCAAACCCTGACCTACGGCATCCAGGGCGGCAGCGCCGACCCGGTGGATGCGGATTATGTCGTGCTGGACACGGGCTATGGGCAGGCGCGGGTGAATATCCATAACGGTGACTGGACCTTCACCCCCGACCGCGACGCGGTCAACGTGCTGGGTGCGGCGGTGGACACCGAGATCACCTATACCGTCAGTGATGGCGCCGGAGTCGGCCAGAGTGTGCAGACGCTGCATATCGGCCAGGACGGCGTTACCGAAACCGCCGGCGATGACAGCCTGAACGGCACGGCGGCGGCGGAGGTGTTGTGGGGCGGCGACGGTAATGACCGCCTGGACGGACAGGGCGGGGCCGACGCCCTGATGGGCGGAGCGGGGGATGATACCTACGTGGTGGACAACGCCGGCGTGACGGTGCTGGAGGAAGCCGGCGGCGGCGGGGTCTGGATCAATCCGGTCGGGGCCTTGGTTGCCTTGCCGGTCAGCTCCGGAGATGGCGGACGGATACTGTTCGAGACAGACCTGCCCTTGCTGCCGGAAGACATTGATAGTTACGTCGACGTTTTTACCCTCAATGCCAGTACCGGAAGCTGGCAGATGGCCAGCCTGAATCCGGCGGGCGGGCAGATTGAAGACCGGGCTGTTTCAATTTCAAGTATCAACACCGGTCCCGCCAACTCCCTGTCTCTGGATGGCAACCGGATGCTGTTCCGGTTGGGGATGTCGGATGCTTCCGGCCAGCCGCTGTTTGATACCAGCGGCTGGCCCTCGGGGGCATCGGATGACGCGCAACACTGGGTCCAGGATCTAACCACCCGGGACAGGCTGCTGGCGTCCACG
>CAZPZK010000407.1:0-3120 GCA_964591095.1 uncultured Moraxellaceae bacterium
CCCTTGCCTTGCACGAAGTTGACCGCCCAGGCCGGCGAGATTCCACCCGGATCAATAAAGCCTTCGGCTTCGAGCTTGGTCTTGTTGGGGCCCATCGGTGTCCATTTGACAGTGTAGTTCTCGGCCTCCATGCGCACATACGGCGGCTTGGGCGGCATGTAGTCCGGCAGGGCGGACATGCGGATCTGCACATACGGTCGCTTGGCGTTCATCGGCTCAATCACGGCGCGCATGATGACATCGCGGTCCGGGAGCCCCACCGGAGCATTGTGCACCAGGTAGAAGATGAATTCCTTGTCGGAGACCCGTTTCAGGAATTTGACTTCCTTTACTTCAAAGTACCATTTGGCGTAGTTTTCCACGTCCGCCTGCACACGGGCCAGATCCTCGATCGGGGAGTCAAAGATGGCTTCGACGCGGAAAGAGCGGATGTTCTTGCCCTCTTCATTTTTGACATAGACCTTGATGTCGCGCTTTTTGTCATGCTTGGACATCCGCCACTCACCCCGCGGCGCATCATCACGCAAGTCATCAAGATCATCGCGGGCGGCCAGGGCCGTCGTGGGAATGCTGGCGCAGAGCAGCAGACCCATCAGTATTTTTTTCATGTTTGCCTCGTTGTTATGGCACGTGCCCGGCGCGATTTGCGTATCCATGGCGATGTGCGATGGGATCAACCACTCCCTTACAATTTCAGCTATAGCGTCTTATTTATACAGCGTCAAGCCAGCGGCGATTACCGATGTCAAGAATACGACAAAGTTGAAGTATTGCTTTAACAAAGCGGAAAAACTCTTGATACAAAAAGGAAACACCCCACTCTTTCGGGTGGGGTGCCGTGGGGCGGGGAGGGGGTCAGGCTTCGTTGGCCTTCACGCCCTTGTGATAGGTGGTGTAGACATACACCGGGATGTCCAGACCGCCCAGATGTTGCTGGATCAGGGGGTAAACCTCCTCCCAGTCCAGGCCGCCGACACCGGTGGACAGGCGGGGCAGGGCGACGCTGCCGAACTTCTCGCTTTCAATCAGCTTGTGCAGTTCCTTGAGGGCGTGATTGACGTGCGCGGTGGTGGCGCGACCGGGCTTTTGACCGTGGTTGTATGCGGCTTCCTGGGTCAGCAGGTTAACCACGACCTTGCCGTCCGAACCCATCCACGACCACAGCGTGCCCGCCTTGGGATGCTGGGTCTGGCAATAGTGGCGGAAATCCTTGTACAGGCTGGGCCAGTTCTCACGCAGGGAGTGGGCCAGGCCGACAGCGAAATCGTCATTGGGGGCGATGCCGTGGGCAATGACCTGAGCGCTGGTGAGGAGGATGTCGCCGGAAACTTCGATGATCATGTTGGCTACCTTGTTATGGATTGAATCTTCACCTTAACCATACAAATAATAAGCCTATGAGCGCAAGGGGAATCGCAAGTTTATTGTTAATAACATACTGTTTTAGAAGGTCTTTTCCAGCGCTTGACGGATGCCGTCTTCCAGGATTTTCCACGAGGGCATGACGGCGGCTTCCCGTTGGACGGTGGTCATCCGCAGTCCGGCGTAGCCGCAGGGATTGATGCGGGTAAAGGGCTCCGGATCCATGTCCACGTTCAGGGCGAAGCCGTGATAGGAGCAGCCTTTGCGGATGCGCAGGCCGAGCGAGGCGATCTTGCGGTTGTCGACATAGACGCCGTGGGCGTCGCGGTCGGCGCGGGCGGCAATGCCGTGTTGACGCAGCACATCGACCAGACAGTCCTCTAGGAATTCGACCAGTTCGCGCACGCCGGTGCCGGAGCGGCGCAGGTCGAACAGGCAATAGCCGACCAGCTGGCCGGGGCCGTGATAGGTGACCTGCCCGCCGCGATCGGTCTTCACCACCGGAATGTCGCCGGCGGCCAGGATGTGTTCGGGCTTGCCCGCCTGACCCAGCGTGAACACCGGCGGATGCCGCACGAACCACAGCTCGTCCGGGGTTTCCGGCGTGCGTTGGTCGGTGAAGTCGCGCATGGCTTGCCAGACGGTCTGGAAGTCGCCGCTGACATGCCGGATGGTCAGCATGGATCAATACACCAGCTTGATTTCGGGCGCGGCATTGAAGGCGGCGTACAGGGCGTTGATCTGCTCGCGCGTTTCCAGATAGACCTCGATGGTCACCGACAGGTACTTGCCGCCGCTGGACGGGCGCATGGTGATGGTGGACGGATCAAAGCCGTTGCAGAGCCGGCCGGCAATTTCCGCCGCGACTTGCGCCAGCGGGTAGCGCATTTCCCCCATGACCTTGAAGGTATGGTGGCAGGGCAGCTCCCAGGCGTCGATATTCTGGACCAGATGCGGTTCGGTGGACATGGCGGTTCTCGTAAAACGGGCGGTATGCCCTCCAGATCGGGGCATGACGGCAGGATTCAAGGCATTCGTTCATTATAGCCTGCCCGGAGGGATCGGAAGAAACGCCAACGCCGCCCGGAGGCGGCGTTGGCGTCATGTCACGCGGTTGTTAGAACAGACCGGCGAAGAACTTCTTGATGTGGTGCCAGAAGCGGACGATGAAGTTGGCCTCCTCGACCGGTTGCAGGGCGACCAGCGCCTGCTCGGCCACCGGCTTGCCGTCCAGCGAAACCACGATCTTGCCGACGTTTTGCCCCGCCTGGATCGGCGCATCGAGCGAGGCGGGAATTTCGAGACTGAGCTTGAGCTGGTCCTTCTGGCCGCGCGGCAGGGTGACGTTCATGGCGGTGGCCAGGCCGACGGAAACACTGTCGCCCTTGCCGAACCAGACGGTGGGCTTGGCCAGTTCCTGGCCGGCGGGGCGGACCTGGGCGGTTTCGTAGTTGGCGAAGCCCCAATTGAAGAGGGCGCGGGTCTGGTCGGCGCGCGCCTGCATGCTGTTGGCGCCCATCACCACCGAGATCAGGCGCATGGGGCCGCGCTTGCTGGAGGCGGTCAGGCAGAACCCGGCCTCATCGGTATGGCCGGTCTTGAGTCCATCCACCGTGGGGTCGGTATAGAGCAGGGCGTTGCGGTTGCCCTGCTTGATGTTGTTATAGGTGAATCCCTTTTCGGAATAGATGGGGTAGTACTTGCTGCTGTCCTTGATAATGGCGTGGGCGAGCAGGGCCATGTCGCGCGGGGTGGTGT
>CAZPZK010000408.1:0-3100 GCA_964591095.1 uncultured Moraxellaceae bacterium
CGGTCCAGGGGCAAGTGCTCACCGCCCTCAACCGCTCCCTCCTGGAAGGCCGCAGCGACGCGGCCGACCTGCTGAAAGCCGTGGGCGTCATCTGGGTCGCCATGTGGGCCGGCGGCTGGATCAGCCAGGGACTGACCGCACTGGGCATGACCCTGCCCGCCTATATCGGCGCCATGCTCGCAGCGGCGGTCATCCGCAATGCCGATGACCGCTGGCGCTGGCTGCGGCTGTCGGAACCGGCGGTCGACGCCCTCGGCGGCATTGCTCTCAGCTTTTTCCTGGTACTGTCGCTGATGTCGCTGGAACTGTGGAAGCTGAGCGCCGTCGCCCTGCCGCTGCTGCTGATCGTCCTGGCGCAGGCGGTACTGGTCGCGGTTTGCGCCGTGGCGCTGGTGTACCCGCTGACCGGGCGACGGCATGACAGCGCGGTCATGGCCGGAGGCTATTGCGGCTTCATGATGGGCACCACGGCCAATGCCATGGCCAACATGGATGCGCTGGCCAAGCGCTACGGGCCGGCTCCGCAGGCCTTTCTGGCGGTGCCGCTGGTCGGAGCCTTCTTCATCGATTTTGCCAATACCTTGCTGGTGCAGGCCTGCCTGAGCCTATGGCGCTAGTTTAGAATAGCGCCGGCCGTCCCTCGCGACGGCGACAGCCACCCAAACCTTGCCATCCTCGCCGGAAGAGATCATGACACCGCGACTGCTGCCATTGCTTGCCTTGCTGGGCTTGAACACCTTCGCGCAAGCCGCCCCCATTCACGATGACGCACGCCAGGGCAACCTGCCCGCCGTCCGCGCCCTGCTGCAGCAGGACCCGAAACAGGTCAATGCCGTCACCAGCGACCGCATGGTGATGACGCCCCTGCACTTCGCGGCGCAGTTCGGACAGGTCGAGATGGTCAAATTCCTGCTGGCGCAGGGCGCGGACGTGCATGCCCGCGACGGCAACCGGGCGACGCCTCTGTTTCGCGCCGCGCTACGCGGCCAGACCGCCTGCGCCGAACTGCTGATCCGCGCCGGAGCCGACGTCAACGCCGAAGGCAACGAAAACATCCGCCCCCTGCATCTGGCCGCGATGATGGGGCATACCGACACCGTCAAGCTGCTGCTGGCGCATGGCGCGCGCACCGACGTCAAGGACAGCACCGGCACCACGCCCTGGGAATTTGCCCCCACGCCGGCGCTGAAGGACTTGTTGAAGATCGCCGGACCGGACACGCCGCGCCCCTGAACCGGCCGCGCAGCCGACACCGATCCGGCGCTTCGCGCCCGTCATCCGGAATTCATGGGGAAAGCTGACGCCGGTCCGCCCGGCTCCTGAAACGCTCAGCCGCGTTGCGCGAGTACCTTGAACGTAACGCTGACCGCGGCGGGAATGGCATCCGTCGCCGCGAATTCGCCCTGGCCGACGCCGAATACCGTGCGGTCCAGTGTGGTTGAACCCTCGGCCACGGCCTGGTTTCCTTTCACCTTGAGCCGGAAGTCCAGGGTCACGGGCGAGGTCTGTCCGCGCAGGTTCAACTGGCCGGCAGCCTGATAATGTCCCTCGCCCACGCGCTTGAAACCCATGGCCTTGAACACCGCCTGGGGATATTGAGTGGCATTGAACCAATCCTCGCCAGGCAGCGTGGCATCGCGCTGGGCATCCCCCGACGCCACGGATGCCAGATCCACCGTCACCTTGATGCTGGATGCCGCCAGCGACTCCTCGCTGAAGCGGATGTCCGCCCGCCAGCGCTGAAACTCCCCGTCCACCGCCGTACCGTCCCAGGTGGTGCCGAAATTGAGACGCGAACCCTTGCCGACCGTCCATCTGGCGGGAGCCGCCGACGCGACCATCGCCGCAGGAACGTCCGCCACCGGCACCGGCGCCGCCGCCATGGAGACGGATTCCGCCTGAGGTGTCACCGGCGCCGCGACCGGCTGAACCGCCACCTGCGGCGCCTTGGCCGGCGTGGGATTGCCGGGACCGCCCTTGGCATCCGGCAGGCGCGGCCAGACAAAGCCGGCCAGCAATACGGCGGCGGCCAACGCCAGCGGCCCCCATAGGCGCGGCTCAAGCCAGCCCGGACGCGCGCCCGGCGCCATGTGCGCCAGCACACTATCGCGCACGATCAGCTGGTGCTTGAGCACCGCTCCGACATGCATCGCCACCAGCCCGAGGATCACCATCGCCAGCAGCCCGTGCGCGACCTCCCCGAATTCGTACCAGCTTTCGCGACTGTCAGCGACCAGGCTGGAAAAACCGGGCAGGTGCGGCACCGGCACCACGCCAAACATCAGACTGGGAATTTGCGTGCGGCTGGTGGAAACCAGCAGCCAGCCGGTCAGGGGCACGGCCAGCATCAGGAAATACATCAGGGCGTGGGTCAGGCGCGACACCTGCCGCTCCCAACCCGGCATGCCGGCGGGCAAGGGGGGCGGCGGATGGAAGAAGCGCCACGCCAGGCGGAGCAGCACCAGCAGCAAAATGCTGAAACCGATGGATTTGTGCAACTGGAACAGGCTGAAGGCGGCCGGCCCCTTGGGAACCTCCTCCATCCGCCACCCCAGCGCCAGCTGGAACAGGATGGCGGCCGCGATCAGCCAGTGCAGCAGGATGGCTACGATGGTGTAGCGATTGCGCGTGGCCGCCATGATCATGTTCTCCCGCAGGGCTTACTTCTTGATGAACTCGACTTCAATCGCCAGCTCGACATCCTCGCCGATGGCCGGCGCGTACAGGGTGGAGCCGAACTCGGTGCGCTTGATTACGGTCTTGGCCGAGAATCCGGCGCGCTGCAGGCCGAACATGTCCTTGCCGAAGCCGAGGAAGTTCACATCCAGCGTCACCGGCTTGGTGACCCCGGCCAGCGTCAGGTCGCCGGTCATCGTACCCTTGCCGCCGCCGTTATGCTTGATCGTCTTGGAGACAAAAGTCGCCGTCGGGAACTGGTCGGCCTTGAGGAATTCCACCGGGAACTCCTTGTCGGCCTTGGCCAGACCGGTATTCATCGACTTGGTATCCACCGTCACCTTGACCTTGGCGGATTCCGGCGACTTGGGATCATAATCGTAGGATGCATCAAATTTGTCAAAGCGGAAGGTATAAAGGGAAT
>CAZPZK010000409.1:0-1591 GCA_964591095.1 uncultured Moraxellaceae bacterium
GATTACTACCAGCCCGAAGCCTATGTGCCGTCGTCGGATACTTATATCGAGAAGGATTCGGCGGTCAACGACCAGATCGACCAGTTGCGGCTATCCGCCACCAAGGCGTTGCTGGAGCGTCGCGACGTGCTGATCGTGGCCAGTGTCTCGGCGATTTACGGTCTGGGCGATCCCGATGCCTATCTCAAGATGCTGTTGCATATCAGCCGGGGCGAGCGGGTGGACCAGCGCGCCATCTTGCGGCGGCTGGCGGAAATGCAGTACCAGCGCAACGACATCGACTTCAGTCGCGGCGCTTACCGTGTTCGCGGCGAGATCATCGACATCTTCCCGGCGGAATCGGATGACGAGGCGATCCGCATCAGCCTTTTTGATGATGAGGTCGAGGCCATTACTTACTTCGACCCGCTGACCGGCGCCACCCTCCGCAAGGTGGCGCGCGTCACCATTTATCCCAAGACGCACTACGTGACGCCAAAGGACCAGATCCAGAAGGCGATCGACAGCATCAAGGCCGAGCTGGAAACGCGGCTGCAATGGTTTCTCGACAACAACAAGCTGGTGGAACACCAGCGCCTGAAGGAACGTACCAAGTACGACATCGAGATGCTGCAGCAACTGGGCTATTGCAACGGCATCGAGAACTATTCACGGCACCTGTCCGGGCGTGACAGCGGTGAAGCGCCCCCGACCTTGTTCGATTACCTGCCGGATGATGCATTGTTGGTGATTGACGAGTCGCACGTCACCATTCCCCAGATCGGTGCGATGTACAAGGGCGATCGCGCGCGCAAGGAAAACCTGGTCAATTACGGCTTCCGCATGCCCTCGGCGCTGGACAACCGGCCGATGATGTTCGAGGAGTGGGAGAAGATCAGCCCGCAAACCCTCTTTGTGTCCGCCACGCCCGGCCCTTACGAGATCAAGCATTCGCAGCGCGGCGTGGAACAGGTGGTGCGCCCGACGGGGCTGGTGGATCCGACCATTGAAATCCGCCCGGCCTTTACGCAAGTAGATGATCTGTTGTCGGAAATCCGGCTGCGGGTCAAGGTGGATGAACGGGTGCTGGTGACGACGCTGACCAAGCGCATGGCCGAGGACCTGACCAAGTATCTGGCCGAACATCAGGTGCGTGTGCGCTATCTGCACTCGGATATTGATACCGTGGAACGGGTGGAAATCATCCGTGATCTGCGCAAGGGCGTGTTTGACGTATTGGTGGGCATCAACCTGCTGCGCGAAGGGCTGGACATGCCGGAAGTGTCGCTGGTGGCGATCCTGGATGCCGATAAGGAGGGATTCCTGCGCTCCGAGCGGTCCTTGATCCAGACCATTGGCCGGGCGGCGCGCCACGTCAACGGCAAGGCCATACTCTATGCCGAGAACATGACCGGCTCCATGCGCCGCGCCATTGATGAAACCGACCGTCGCCGTAATAAGCAGATCGCCTTCAATCTGGAACATGGTATTACGCCGCGCAGCATTTCCAAGCCGGTGGTGGATATCCTGGATGTGTATCTGCCGGATGCGAATGAGCCGGCTTTCCTCAAGGCGTCGGAAAGTGGTCCCGCCATTTACCGCGCCACCGACC
>CAZPZK010000409.1:1601-3093 GCA_964591095.1 uncultured Moraxellaceae bacterium
CCCCAAGGCCTTGATCCGTCAGATCAAGGCGGTTGAGGCCGAGATGATGGTCAAGGCGCGCGAGTTGAAGTTTGAGGAGGCCGCCCGCCTGCGCGATGAGTTGCATGTCCTCAAGGAGCAGTTGCTGGTGGTGGGCGGGTAGCGCTTCAGGCCATGCAGACGCGGTTGCGACCTTGCCGCTTGGCGGCGTACAGCGCCTGATCGGCGTGCTGAAGGAGGGTCGCCAGGGTTTCCATCGGGTAGGCCGGCGTGGCGACTCCGATACTGATCGTCAGCTGGATGTGTTGGCCATCGTCCAGCAGGATGGGCGCAGCTTCGATGGTTTGCCGCAAGCGGTCCGCGACTTCATGCGCGTTTTCCAGCGAGGTCTGCACCAGCATGATGGCAAATTCCTCACCGCCAATCCTCCCCGCCAGATCGGTGTCGCGCAGGCTGCCGCGAATGATCTCCGCCACCCGGCACAACGCCTGGTCGCCCACGGCATGGCCAAACGTGTCGTTGATATTCTTGAAGAAATCGATATCGCACATGAGCAGCGCCAGCGGCTCACTGTAGCGGCGGCTGCGGCTGAGCGTGGTCTCGGCCTGTTCCAGGAAATGACGCCGGTTGCTGAGCCGGGTCAGGTCGTCGGTGGTGGCGAGCCGCAGCAACTCATCTTCCAGCCGCTTGCGTTCGGTCATGTCGGTCGACATCCCCAGCACGGCATAGACGTTTTGGTTTTCGGTCAGCAAGGGCATTTTGACCGACCAGAAATATTGCGTTTCACGGTCTTGCAGATGGATGCACTCCATCCCTTCCACCTTGCCGCCATGCGTCAGCGCCTGCTGGTCCATCAGGCGGAACTGTTGCGCGACCTCCGCCGGAAAGAGGCTCTCGTCGGTAAATCCGATCAGCTTTTCGGGTTGGATGCCAAGCAGCTGGCCCGTGGCGCGATTGGCGTACAGGTAGCGTCCATCCGGTGACTTCATGTAAATGCACGCGCCGATGTTGTCGAGCACGGTGGTCAGCAGCGTCTGGTTGGAGCGCAGCGTCTCCTCCATCCGGATACGGGCGGTGATATCGGTGGAGATGCCGCAGAGTCCCCTGACCCGGCCCTCGGCATCAAACAGCGGCATCTTGACGGTCCAGTAGACCAGGGTTTCCTGACGGCTGTTGGGGCTTAGACGCTCTTCGCCGCTGATGGTGCGGCCTTCTTCAAAGACCTGCCGGTCATGGCGGTAGATTTCCTCCACGGTGTCCGCCGAAAAAAAGGCGCTGTCATCCCGGCCGATGATCTCGTCGTGTTCATGGCCGAAAAGTTCGCGCACCAGTCGGTTGGCATAGGTATAACGCCCCTGGCGATCCTTCATGAAAACATAGCCGCCAATATTGTCCAGGGCGTGCGACAGGTCCAGCACCTGTTCTTCCAGGCGCTGGTAATGCCGGTTCATGGAGTCGGCGAGTTGTTTTTGCTCTTCCAGCAGGCCTTGCAACAGCGAGGCTTCGTCAGGAG
>CAZPZK010000410.1:0-3092 GCA_964591095.1 uncultured Moraxellaceae bacterium
CAATAGGATGGAGGCTCCGCTCAAAGGCAAATAGAGAAATCTCAGCACGGAAAATACCTGCTGCCAAGAAGAAGACCGCCCCCAGGCCGCCACTGTTTTTTCGGTGCCGACCACCAGCAAGGCCGCCGGAAACACCGCGGCGGCGAGCACGGTCAGCATGCTGCCTGTCATCGGCATGTGGTCCGCCAGCATGGACAGCGCCATGAACAGCACCGCCACGGCAAGGGACAACGCCAATCCGGCCCCGGACAGGGAAGCGCCCACCCCCTGCAGTCCTGGAAAAACCACCTCGCCCCGCGAGTTTTGCACCAGCAGCACCCAGCCGATCAAAGCCAGCAGAAAATAACTGGCGCCGCCCATCGCCGGCAACAGGTTATCGGGCGCCACTACGGGCAACAGCATCATCAGAACCAGAATCAACAACCCCGGCAGGGAGAACGGCAAGCGCATGAAATGCGTCGTGCGATACCAAAAAGGCTCTACCGTTGCCCCGGCCATCACGGGCTGCAGCGGCTGGTTGCACAGAATGCAGTGAGGCAACGACTCCATGTCCGTACCCGCAGGCGCGCAATCATCACAAACTGGAATGCAGCAAGTCTCACAACGCCACTTGGCGGTGGAGAGCGGGTGATATTTACAGTAATCTGTCGCCATTTTCCGGTACTGGTTTGCCTCATCAAGGGGCAGTGTAGGAGTTGATGAATGGGGATGCAATCTCAGCGCACGATTATCATTGCCGGAGGCAATTTTGCCGGGCTGACCCTGGCGCGCAACCTGGACCGGCGACACTACCATGTCACGGTACTCGACCCCGGCCAGGATTTTGAGTGGTATCCCAATACCCACGAACTGATTTCACGACAGAAAAAAGCAGCACATTTGCGTCACTCCCGTCAACGTATCCTGGAGCGACTGGGGCACCGCTTCCAGCAATCCGCCGTAACCGTCATCGACCGGGCGCAGCAACGGATCACGACCTCCGACGGTCAATCACTCCCTTATGATGAACTGGTGCTGGCCATTGGCAACGTAAGCAGCATCAATCGCATTCCCGGCGCCCGGGAACATGCCATTGCCTGCAGCCATATTGCCGGAGCCGAGCGGGCCGCCCAACAACTGCAACGACTGGACGCCCTGAACCTGCCATCAAGACCGGTGGTACTGATCGGCGCCAACTTTGTCGGCCTGGAAGTCCTGGGGGAAATCCTTCGTCGTTACCGCCGGCAATGGCGCTTCCAACTCACGGTGGTGGATAGCCAAGGAGTCATGCTGCCATCTTACCGTGGGCTCGATGCCTGGCTCCGAGAACAATGCCACGGGCTTGACATCGAATGGCGCATGGGAGAAAAGGTCACTGGCATTACCCGCGACAAGGTGGAGCTGGAGAGTGGAGCCAGCCTGGACTCCCGACTGGCCCTCTGGTGCGGGGGCAACATGCCGCATCCCCTGCCCGCCGCCGCAGGTCTGGGTGGAGCCGGGCAACATGCCCCGGTGCTGTCGACCCTGCAGTCCACCCTGGATCCACACATCTGGATACCGGGCGACGCCTCTGCCTTTCCGACACCTTTGGATAAACAGGCTTTTCACGCCATGGGTATGGCCACACGCATTGCGGGCAACCTGGATCGCCTGCGGGCGGGACGCCAGCCCGAAGCCTACCGCCCCCTGCCACTGCCCCGCATTCTGAGCTTCGGCGAAAATGCCGTCATGCTGCGACGGTCACACGCGCTCGCGCACCCTGCCTTGCTGGCAGCCAAAGAAAGCGTCTACCAGGCCAATTTCAGCCGCTTTTGCCTGCCTCGGCACACCCGGGAGTGGTTGGACCTGAAAGACAGCCTGACGGACAGCGCACTTGGCATGGCCAGGCTGGCCCGTCATTCCTGGAGTGAGCGCACCTTGTTGCAAGCGCGACGTTTTGAGGTGGATTGACGACAGATACGCCAAAAGGCGTTCAGGGAACCGCGCGGATCGTAAAGGTAGCCGGGCAATTGGGCTTGAATGAAGTGGCGCACTCCGTGAACTGGCCATTAGGCTTGTAACAGATGCGCAATTCCGTCAACAATTGATTGCCATCTTCCTGCCCGGTGCAACGCAGGTAAATACCCTTTTCGGGCAGTCCAGTGTTCAGGCGCATGATTTCCGCCACCAATTGGTTACGGTCCATGACTTTATCCTTGCCTTCCAGATTGATTTGGCTGGGCAAACGCAAGCGATTGGCGCGGGCCATCAATGCCCGGAAATACTCCTGCGCCGACATCCCCGTACAGGAGCCATGGCGCTGCCACTCCTTGGCCCGCATCGGATCATCCGGCATCAGCTTTTCCAGAACCCGCTCCTGCACCGGCGATAAATCCGGATTATCCCGGCTGCAATTTTGCACGCGGCGGCCATCGCCCCGCTCTGGCCAAAAGCCCTGCACAATAATGGAGTACCCTTCCTGGCAGATCCGCAGCTCACGGTTTTCGGGATGCAGTTTGCAGAGCGCGGGAGCGAGACTGATCGACAACGTATAATAATGAGGGCGCTCAACGGCTTCTTCGGCCTGCGCGATGAAGGCGCCACAAGCCGTCACCAAAACCAGGGAGCTGGCAGCGAACCGGCTCATCCTCATAGAAACCCTCGATTGATCATGTCTTGTCGGTGTATGCGGGGGGAATGGCGCAAAGGTACGTGGAAACCCACAAGTGCGCTGTTGGATTTTGTTAACCCTGCGTTTCGGAATATTACCAGCGCTCGTGATGCCGCCATTTTCGACAAGGCGTGTAGGAATTTTCCTACACGCCTTGTCTGAATTGGTGGAATTTTCCAGCCGATAAAGCGTCACAAGACCTACAAGCGATTGATATTATTTATAATTGCACAAATCAGCACCAACGCCACCCGGAGACGCGTCCCGAAACACCACCTTGTCAAAGTGGCTCCCTTCCCAACCACCCCAGTACCCGTCGAATCGTTCCAGCACGGCGCCGTCTTCCAGATCGAGCGTGCTCAACCGATACGGTCCGGTGCCCAATCCCTCGGCATTGGTCTGGCACCAGGCATGCCCCAGATCGCCATCGACCTCGTGCTTCATCGCGGCGGCGACGTTCATG
>CAZPZK010000411.1:0-3063 GCA_964591095.1 uncultured Moraxellaceae bacterium
ATGATGCAGCTCCTTATCCATGTCAGGTGGCCTTCACCTTGCGTTCACCGCAGCGCTCGCAGCGCCAGACGGTGACCAGTTTCCCTTGTCGCGTATCAAACTGCTTTTCCGTCAGGATCTTCCAGCGGTGGAAGCCATGCTGACATAACCCCTGCGATGGTGCGGCCGGTTTGCGGAAGGGCAGCACGTTGGACATGACGGGATGTCTCGCGGGAGGGAAGCGCCTATCTTAGCCCGGTTTGCGCTTCAGGTCATCGTGACTCTGAGCCGTTTCGGTCCCCAGTCCCCGGCGCGGGCGTCAAACCGTCCGGGCAAGACAGCGCCGCAGTGGGCGCAGGCCCCGTCCGCATCCAGCCCCCAACGGCCCAGCCGATAGCCGTCGCGTTCGATCAGCAGCTCCCCGCAGTGATGGCAGCGGGTGCTGCCGCCTTCGCGGTCGCGGACATTGCCGGTATAGGCGTAGCGGATGCCGTTCTCGCGGGCGATGCGCCGCGCCCGTTGCAGGGTGGCGGCGGGCGTGGCCGCCACGTCGTGCATCTTGTAATCGGGATGGAAGGCGGTGAAATGCATCGGCACGTCCGGTCCCAGGCGTTCCGCCACCCATTGCGTCATGGCGTGCAGTTCGGCATCGCTGTCATTGCGGCCGGGAATCAGCAGGGTGGTCAGTTCCAGCCAGACCCGGCTTTCCTTTTTCAGCCATTCCAGCGTCTCCAGCACCGGCTGCAGGTGCGCGCCGGTGGTCCTGTAGTAAAAATCCTCGCTGAAGCCTTTCAGGTCGACGTTGGCGGCGTCCATGTCCCGGAAGAATTCCTCGCGGGGTTCGGCGCAGATATACCCGGCCGTGACCGCCACATTCTTCACGCCGCGCTCCCGGCAGGCGCGCGCGGTGTCGATGGCGTATTCATGGAAGATGATCGGGTCGTTGTAAGTGTAGGCCACGCTGGCGGCGCCGGTGCGCACGGCGGCATCGGCAATGGCGGTCGGCGCGGCCCGGTCCATCAGCGTATCCATCTCCCGCGATTTGGAAATATCCCAGTTCTGGCAGAACTTGCAGGCCAGGTTGCAGCCCGCCGTGCCGAAGGACAGCACGGCGCTGCCGGGCAGGAAATGATGCAGCGGCTTTTTTTCGATCGGGTCGAGGACAAAGCCGCTGGAACGGCCCCAGGTGGTGAGGACAATGGCGTCATCCAGCCGCCCGCGCACAAAGCACAGCCCGCGCTGGCCTTCGTGCAGGCGGCAGGCGCGCGGGCAGAGGTCGCACTGCAGCCGTCCGTCTTCCAGGCGGCGCCAATAGCGGGTCGGGGCGAGGCCCGGGTCGTCGCGGCGGATCGGGGCGTGCGGGGCATCAGTCATGGCCGGAGACCGTTTGGGATGAATAATGATCAGTATGGGGCGAAAAGGCCGGGTTTCAATGCCCACGGGGCGTCAACGGCGCCTTGGCGGGTCCGACCGGTCTCGTCAGTCCCGCCCGGCGGGTCTAAGATAAGGGCAGGACATGACCGGAGCCGAGGAGCTAGCCCATGCCACACATCCGCCAGCCGGCGGTCGCCGGCCGGTTTTATCCCGCCGGGGCGGAAGCGTTGCGCCAACAGGTGCAAGCCTGCCTGGACGCCGCGCCCGTCCCTCCGGCCGGAACCGCCTGTCCGCGCGCGCTGATCGCGCCGCATGCCGGCTATCCCTATTCCGGGCCGACGGCGGCCCGGGCCTATGCGCTGTTGGCCGCGCACCGGCCGCAACTCTGGCGGGTGGTGCTGCTGGGGCCCTCGCATCACGTCGCCTTCCCGGGGCTGGCCCTCACCTCGGCCGACGCCTACCACACCCCCCTGGGCGATATTCCGCTGGACAAGGCCGGGGCATCGCGGCTGGCGGCGCTGCCGGGGGTGCGCGTGCTGGACCAGGCCCATATCCCCGAACACAGCCTGGAGGTGCAATTGCCCTTCCTGCAGGAGGTGCTGGGCGAATTCACGCTGTTGCCGATCGTCACCGGTGCTGCCGCGCCCGAGGCGGTGGCGGCGGTCATCCGCGAGTTCCAGGCGGATGAGGGCACGGTGTTCGTGATCAGTTCCGACCTGTCGCATTACCACGATGACGAGGCCGCCCGCCGTCTGGACGCAGCCACCCGCCACGCCGTGGAACAACTCGATCCCGACGCGGTCGGCGATGACCAGGCCTGCGGCCGGGTCGCCCTGCGCGGCCTGCTGCTGGCGGCTAAGCAGCTCAACTGGCGGGTGGAAACGCTGGCGCTGTGCAATTCCGGCGACACCACCGGCGACCGCGAGCGCGTGGTCGGCTATGGCGCCTGGGCGTTTTATGCCGATCAGGCGCGACCGGAAAAACTCAGCTCCAGCGACCGCGACACCCTGACCTCCATTGCCTGGGCCTCGATCCGTCATGGCCTGGAGCACGGCGGTCCGTTGCCGGTGCGTCCGGAGGTCTATCCGCCGCGACTGTCCGCCAACGGCGCGGTCTTTGTCACCCTGCTCAAGGACGGCGAGTTGCGGGGCTGCATCGGCTCGCTGGAAGCGCGGCGGCCGCTGGTGGAGGATGTCTCGCAACATGCCTGGGACGCCGCCTTCAATGATCCGCGTTTTGCCCCGCTGCAAGCGGAAGAACTGGAGGGTCTGACGCTGCACCTGTCACGGCTGGCGCAGCCCGAATTGCTGGACGTGGCCTCCGAGCCGGAGCTGGTCGACCGCCTGCGTCCCGGCATCGACGGCCTGATCCTGGAGGAAGGCCGCCGCCGCGCCACCTACCTGCCGCAAGTGTGGACGCAGATTCCCGATGCCGCGCGCTTTGTGCGCTTCCTCAAGCGCAAGGGCGGCTGGCCGGAAAGGTACTGGAGTCCGGCGATGCGTGTCTGGCGCTACGAGGTCGAAGAATTCTGAAATTCGCGCTTGACCGCTTTTCCGGTTCCCGGCAGTATCGGGTCATTATGACATTCCATTCCGTTGTCTCCGTCCGTCGAGTCCATGCCCTGCGCAAAGCGGCAGCATGGTGCTCGTCCCTGTCCCGGCGGCCAGACAAGGAATAATCCAGCACCCTGTTCCCCCTGAAAAAGGCCGC
>CAZPZK010000412.1:0-3018 GCA_964591095.1 uncultured Moraxellaceae bacterium
GCAGCCACAGCATGCGGAAGGTGGGCAGCCGGTACGGCGGCAGTTCCAGCACAAAGGGCTCGCGATCGGCAAATTGGCGCTTGAACAGGAAGGCCGTGACCATCGCGGTGAAGACGCTGAGGAAGTACAGGCTGAACAGCACCAGCGGCGCCTGCCTGCCGGTGAACAGGATGGTGGTGAGGAACAGGAACACCTGTAACCGCGCCGAGCAGAGCGAGAAGGGAATGATCAGCATCGTCAGCAGCCGCAGCTTGCGCGAGCGCATCACCCGCGTGCCCATCAGCGCCGGGACGTTGCAACCGAAGCCCATCAGGATCATCACGAAACTGCGCCCGTCCAGCCCCATGCGCGCCATGAAGGCGTCCATCAGGTAGGCCGCGCGTGAGAAATAACCGGTGTCTTCGACCACCGCCATGAACAGGAAGAAGATGATGATGATCGGCACAAAGGTGGCGACGGTGGCGAGGCCGTCCCACAGGCCATCCAGCAGGAAGCCGGACAACAGCGGCGGCGCCCACGACAGTAGCGGCGTCAGCACGTCGCTCTTCAGCCAGCCCTGCGCGAAATCGACGCCGTCCTGCAAGGGCGCGCCCAGCAGGTAAACCGCCTCGAACAGGCCGTACAGGATCGCGAAAAACAGCGGTAGCCCCAGCCAGGGGTGCAGCAGCCAGTGATCCAGCCGATGCGACAAATGATCGGAGGCAAGCGCCGGAATATCGACGGCGGCCTGCGCCAGCGCGGCGGTCTGGGCGCGCAGCAGGCTGTCCTCCGGCAGCGCGGCAAAGGCGCTGTCCGCCACCTGCACCGGGGCGGATTGGGTGAAACCCTGCTGGAAGGTCGGGATGACCTGGTTCATGCCCTGCCCCAGCTTGGCGCTGATCGCCACCACCGGCATGCCCAGCCTTTGCGACAGCACCTCGGTCTGGATGCGGATGCCCATCTGGTCCGCTTCGTCCTTCATGTTGACGAACAGCACAGCGGGCAGGCCCAAGGCCTTGATTTGCAAGGCGATGTGCAACTGGCGCTCGATCTGGACGGCGTTCACCACCAGCGCCACCAGGTCGACGGAATTGCGGGTCAGGAATTCGCGGACGACGGCTTCATCATCGGAGAAGCCGCGCATGTCGTAGATGCCGGGCAGGTCGACAACTTCCACGACGCTGTCGCCGACAATCAGCCGCGCCGACAGCAGGTCAACCGTCACCCCCGGCCAGTTGCCGATACGGGCCGAAGCGCCGGTGAGACGGTTGAAGAAGGTGGATTTTCCGGTGTTGGGCATGCCGATGATGGCGACCCGGCGGCGTGTTCCCGATTCAGGCGAAGACGACGGTGATGCCGGCGGCATCCTGGCGGCGCATGATGACATCGGTCGTTCCAATTCGCAGATGGAGGGGGCCGGCAAACGGCGCGCGGCGGACGACTTCGATCATTTCGCCGACCCGGAGACCCAGGGCGCCAAGGCGGTGGGAAAACTCGGGGGACACGGAGATTCCGGCAATGGTCGCCTTGCGGCCGGTAGCCAGATGGTGCAGCGGATTCAGTGCGACGGTCGCGGTCATGGCGTTTCACACATCTCGGTAATGAGAAACAATTTCATTATCGCGCGAGCGATAACGGATTGCAAGTGAGAATGATTGCTTGTTGGCAATGATGCTCACTTTCGATGGTAACCAATTCCCTTAACAAAATAAAGGTTATTTGCGCCACCATCGCGCAATTTTGCCCTTGGGTCACTTGCCTGCCGGGAGTGGTTCTGTTTTGATCAAAGAGCGCTTCGATAACATCATAACAACCTTCCCCGAAGCGCTGACACTGGTCACAAGAAGAGGGCTTCTTGATTAGCAAAAAATCCCTGGCCGTGGCGCTGGCCGCCGCGGCGCTGGCCGGCAGCCTGCCCGCCGTTTCCCTGGCCGATACGGACGATGACCTGGATGAGTTGCGCGGGATCTCCGCCTACAGCGAGTGGCAGTTGGTCAAGAATGACGCCCGACGCAATATCAAGGCATGGACCAAGCGCGAGGACGGTAAGTCCGTGCGTTCGTTCAAGCTGGATTATCTGGTGGATGCGCCGTTCATGACGCTGGCGCGGGTGTACCTGGATATCGAGAGCTATACCCGCTGGTTCTGGACGGTGCGTGAAGCCCGTATCCTGAAAAAGGTTTCTCCCACCGAGTTTTACTACTATGTGCAGCATGACGCGCCGGTGACGCTGCCGGACCGCGACGCCGTCATCCGCGTTACCGTCGACCCCTACACGCCGCGCAAGGGCTACGGCGCGCTAAAGCTGAAAGCGGTCCCCGACTTCATTCCGCCCAAGCCGCCGCTGGTGCGCATGGACGCGGAAGACATGGTGGTGAAGTTCACCCCGATCGACAAGGATCAGGTGCGGGTGGAAGTGGAAGGCTTTATCGATCCTGGCGGACTGGCGCCGAGCTGGGCGATCAATGCCGTGCAGCGGCAAGCGCCCTACTACACGGTGCTGGGCCTGCAGCGCATGGTGCAGTTGCCGCAATACCGCGAGGCCAAGGGGCCGCTGCCGTTCAACCTGATTCAGGAGGAATAAGCGCTCAGGGGTCGGGATGGCAAATCCCGGCCCCTGCCGACTGCCCGCCACCCACCGTGGCGCATCCAGGGATTCAACCCCTCGCCGCCAATAGTCTGTCACTATTGAAAACCGCAATTTTAATTATTGGAAACCGGCTCGCCGGCTAACTAGTCTTCCTTTACACCCTCCGGTTCACCCAAAGGAAGAACATCATGAGCACCGAGTCCAAATGTCCCTTCGCCGCCCTGCACGGCGGCAACGCCGTCGCCAAGGCCCGTTCCAACCGCGACTGGTGGCCCAACCAGCTCAACCTCGCCATCCTCCACCAGCACGCCCCGGCCTCGAACCCGCTGGGCGACGGCTTTGATTACGCCGCCGAATTCAGCAAACTCGACTACGCCGCCCTGAAGCAGGACCTGGCCGCCCTGATGACCGACTCGCAGGAGTGGTGGCCCGCCGACTGGGGCCACTAC
>CAZPZK010000413.1:0-3015 GCA_964591095.1 uncultured Moraxellaceae bacterium
ATGCTGCACCACCCGCTCGCGAAACGGCCTGCCGTCGCCGGTGTGGTATTCCCGCACCAGTTGTCCGTCGCTGTCCACCAGCAACACGGTAATGTCATCGAGCAGGGGATACGCGATTTCCAGCAGCCGCTCGACCGCCTCCGGCGCGCGGTTGCGCACGGTCGCCTGCACCCAGAAGGCGCTGTTGGAATAGCCGAAGTGAGGAATTTCGCGGTCAATGGCCCGCCACTGCGCTCCGGCGGGCGGCAAGCGCCGCCAATCCAGTTGCGCGGACTTGTCCTCGAACACCAGCAGGCCGTGCCCCAGCCGCAGGCGCGGTTCGGCCGCGTCATGCGTCAGCGCCGTCGCCACACCCTGCAACAGCACCAGCAGGCACAGGACTCCCCAGAACCTCACGCGATGCGCACCATGCATGTTGCCGGTATCCGTTATTTTTATGCTGTCCTTAGCGTAGTCCAGAACCCGGTCAAACGGAAAGAAACAAATTGCGCCGCCGCATTGGAGCCGGCGGTGCGCGGCGCTAGAATGGTTTACAAACCCCAAGGATTTTCGCCCATGAAAAGCAACATCGCGCACCTTCGCCAGGACTACATGAAAGAACGTCTGGACGAACAGGACCTGCAACCCGGCCCCATCGACCAGTTCCACCGCTGGTTTGAAGAAGCGCGGCTGGCCGAGATCCTGGAACCCAACGCCATGATCCTCGCCACCGCTGACGCGGCGGGCCTGCCTTGCGCCCGCACCTTGCTGCTGAAGGAATACGACGACCGCGGCTTCGTCTTCTTCACCAACTACGCCTCGCGCAAGGGCGAGGAACTGGCCGCCAACCCGCGGGCATGCATGCTGTTCATGTGGCTGGAGCTGCAACGGCAGGTGCGTATCGAGGGTCCGGTGGAAAAGGTGTCGGCGGAAGAGTCGGATGCCTATTACCAGCAACGGCCGCTGGGCAGCCGTCACGGCGCGCACGCCTCGCCGCAGAGCCGGGTGATTCCGGGGCGGGTGGAACTGGAGGAGAAACTGAAGGCGGTGGCGGCGGAGTTCGGCGAGCATCCGCCGCGTCCGGCGCACTGGGGCGGTTACCGCGTGATTCCGGAAAAGATCGAGTTCTGGCAGGGACGGCCCAGCCGGCTGCATGACCGGCTGGTGTATGTACGGGAGGGTGACGGCTGGCGGGTGGAGCGGCTGGCGCCCTGAGGCTTCCTCCTGTAGGTCGGGCTTCAGCCCGACAACACTCTCTGATCGAAGGGCTGTTGTCGGGTTGAAACCCTATAGGCCCCAAATAACCCTCTACCAAAATTCAAACCTTAGGACGCTTTTTTTCATGGACTCTGAAACCATACAGCTAGTGGAACGTAAAATGGGTCGAAATTTGAGGCTCTTCCAAACAATTGAACTGGGTTTCAAACTCATCAATAATCTATCAAATTTTGATTTTACGCCGGGTACTGATCCTATTTCTGCCTCCCTGCTGCGTCTGAACAAGACAACACTGGGAGAATTAGTCAAAAAGTTCAATGAAGACATCTGCTCTCCATCTGAAAACGTTCCCAAGCCAAATAAAAAACCTCGTTCCCAAAAGGCTGTCATATCCGCCAACTTCCGTATCCAACTCGAGTTCGACTCCCGCGCAGCGAGACAAGCAGAACTGGAGTCCATGGTGGCTGACCGCAACGATCTGGTTCATCACTTTCTTCAGGACTTCCCGCTTACCAGCATCGATGAATGTGAAGCCGCTAGCCGTCATCTGGATGACCAGTTTGAAAAATACAAGATTGAACTCCTAGAAATTCAAGCCTTAATAAGAACTATAAAGCATGGATATCTGACAGTGATTGACCAGATGAATTCACCCGAGGCCCGAAAGGAGATGGAATATGATGATGCACGGTTCAATCCACTAACCGCATATCTGATTGATGCCGCCAAACGATATGCCCGGCCCGACGGATGGGTAGTACTGCAGCGAGTCGAAAAAGAAATCCCTCACGAAATCAAAAACCTGAGGAATAAACAGGCCTATAAGACACTACGGGAGTTCCTGCAGGCGACGCATCTCTTCGATCTAGTGGAGGAGCTGACCGCCAAAGGTGGGTTACGGGCTCTTTATCGTCTGAAACCGGAATGGGAATTGCTGGACAACCATGAGAATGGAATGGTAACGATCAGGCGCGACGACGAATTCGATCATTAACTAATATGTCAACATGTCGGGCTTCCGCCCGACCCTATCCTTCGACCGGAAGCTGCTGTCGGGTTGAAAACCGACCTACAGTGATCCGGCCTCAGCCGATTCCCCCGCCTTTTTCTCCAGCCATTCCCGGACATCCTGATTGTCCACCCGCTCGTAGATGTCTTCCACCGTTACCGTCAAGCCAACCGATTCCAGCGTGAAGCTGTCGCCCAGCAGGTACTTTTCCGACCGCCAGCCGGTGCTGCGCCGCATCAGCTCCACCTCGGCAATGTCCTGCTCGATCAGCACGAATTCCTGCAGGGTGACAATCTGCTGATACGCCTTCCGCTTGACCACCTCGTCAATTCGTCGTGTGGAACGGGACAGGACTTCGATGATCAATACCGGAGTAGTTGTCCAGTAGCCCTCATGGCCCGTGCAATCGACAAGAACGTCCGGATAATAATAATTGGCTCCGACCTTGACCCTCATGTCGGATTGGAAAGGTTCGCAAGGCTTGCCTTTGAGGTGATTACCCAATACCAGCGCGCAGTTACCCGTAATCCGGTTGTGGTTACGGTGCGCGCCTGACATGGCAAAGACATAGCCGTCGATATACTCCCGCTTCACCTCCGCATACGGCTCGCTGTCCAGATATTCCTGTTCGGTCATGCATTGGGCAAGATAATCATGGGCGGGAGGGGTCATGGCGGTTCTCGGATAAATAAATAGGAGGCCGGGGCTTCCGGCAAGCTTAAAGTGGCGGCCCCGCGGCGGCAATGACCGTGGGTCGGGCTTCCGCCCGCCCCCATCCTCCGGGCGACGGGTGTTGTCGGGTTGAAACC
>CAZPZK010000414.1:0-3006 GCA_964591095.1 uncultured Moraxellaceae bacterium
GGCATGCGCCGGGGCCCCCACCCGAAACGGCCCAGAGCGTGCTGCGCGAGGGTGAGCGTTGCGAAACGCGAGAGCGTTGGCGCGGCACGGTGGTGAGATCGGTGCAGTGGACATGGGCGTTGGCCGGTCCGGACTCGGGCACGGGCCGTGAGGCGGGGCTCCCGTGCGGGGCTGGCTGTCGCGGTGATGGAACAGTGCGTCGAAGGTGTGGGGTATGCGCGGGGGTGGGGTGGTTGACCAACTTCAAAACCGGAAAGTACATCCACGAGGGCGCACGCAGTGCGCCCCTACGGGTACGGGAATAATCCCCCTACTCACCGATTAAACAGCTTCTGCAACCCCTCATTCAGCTTCTGGTTGGCCTTGTCCTGGGCCTTTTTCTTCTCCTCTTCGAATTTGGCCTTGGCCGCCGCTTCCGCTTCCGACTGCTTTTTCGCCAACTCGGCGCGCGCCTCGGCTTCCTTGGCCGCCAGATCCGCCTTCACCTTTTGCACTTCCTTGCTCTCCAGCAAGGCCCGCGCCGCCATGTCGCGCACGGCCTTGCCGTCGACCGAACACAGCGAGGCCGGTTCCGTCACCTTGCCCTTGCAACGGATCGGGAAGGGATATTTGGCGAGGTTGTCGCCCACCACCGACTTGTCGAGGGTGAGGTTGATGCTGTAATCCAGTTGCTGCGAGACCAGGTTGAAGGTGCCGCCGCCATTGACCTTGGCCTTGCGCAGGTCGGCGTTGAGCGACTTGCTCTGCACCGTGCCGTTGCTCAGGGTCGCCTCGCCGAGGAAGCTGGCGATTTCGGTGTTGTTCTGCTTGCTGACCAGCGTCGCGGCATCCTTGCCGGTAATGAACGGCAGCAGCGCCTGGTACTTGCCCATTTCGGTGACCACCAACTGCATCATGTTGACGCCCTTGAGCAGGCCGTTGTTGAAGCTGAGCTTGCTGTTGCCGTTGACAGAGTTCATCCAGGCATCGACCGAGTTTCCGCTCATCTTCAGCGTGCCGTTGAAGGCGGCAATACCGGCAAACAGGTCCTTGCGGGTGAACTGCTGCACCACATTCGCCACCTCCATCCTGTCGAGGCTGGGCGTTACCGTCAGCACCGGCTCCTTGCCGCGCACATCAATGGTGGTGGGGAAACTGAAGCGGCCGCCCAGTACGCTGCCGCCCAACTGGCTGACCTGAACCAGACCGTCCTTGGCGGTGGCGCTGAGTTGCAGGTTCTGGACCGGATACTTCATCGCGGTCAAGGCCCCGACCGTCAGGCCCACATCCAGATTCTGCTGCTTCAAGAGCTCGACCGGCAACAGGCCGCCCGCCGCGGCCGCCGCCGGCTGGGGCTTGGCGTTGGGATCCACCGGCGGCAGGTAGCGGTCGAGGTTGATGCGGTCGAGATGCAGGCGGGCAAAGACCTTGCCGGTTTTGATGTCGTTGAGCCCGGCTTCGCCGGTCAGGGTGCTGTCATCCAGCCGCGCGGTCAAGCCCTTGAGCACGAGGGCGTTTTCGCTGCCGCTGACCTGGGTGCTGACGCTTACGCGCTGCAGCGTGCCGCCATCGGCCATGACCGGCGCGGCCATGCCCAGCGTCTGCATCAATTGCCGCAGGTTGAACGGACTGGTGGCGATATTGCCGCTGATGCTCATGCCCTGGGTTGCCGGGGTGCCGGGCTTGGCGCCGGCGGCGATGCCGGGCAGGCTGGCCGTCAGCTGACCCTTGGTCTGGATACTGAGCGCGTCGAGCGTGAAGCCGTTGAGCGCGACCTTGCCCTCCTTCCAGTTGGCGGTGATCGGGGCGGTCAGGCGCACCGGCATCACCTTGGGGAAGGCCTTGTCGCTGATCTGCGCCGTGACATCCAGCGGAGAGAAGCTGAGCGCGCCGGTGGCCAGGTTGGCGCCAAGGGCGCCGTTCATCTCGGCGGTGACCGGCGCCGGACGGCCGGGATCCGGATAACTGGCGGAAGCCTTGATGGCGCTGAGGTTGACCAGTTGCTGCTTGAGGTCGGCCACCAGCGCCGTGGTCAAATGCAGCGTGGCCGGGGCGCTGAGATTGGCGGCCGGCCAGGCGGCGTCCAGCACCAGCGCCGGCAGGTTGACCGTTTGCGCCGCCAGGTCGGCCTGGACATCGCCGCCCAGCTTGAGCGTGGCCGGGGACTTGAGCCCGGCCTGGGGATAACTGGCCGCCAGTTGCAGGCCGGTGACCGCGACCTTCTGCTGCCGCAGGTCGGCATTGACCTTGGCGCTGAGTTCGAGGCGCGCCGGCTTTGACAGCTTGGGGTCTTCCAGGTCCAGCGCCAGCTTGAGGCCGTCGACGGTATGCTGCTGTTGCTTCTGGTCGGCGGTGATATCGGCCTGTACATCCAGCGCCAGCGGCGCGGGCAGCAGGCTGCCGCTGAGATGGCTGCGGGCCGTGAGGTTGCGCAACAGGTATTTTTCGGCGGCCTGATCCAGTTGCACCGAGGCATTGAGATCATTGTCGGCGGTCAGCGTCTTGCCTTGGGCATCGGTCTGCGACCAGGTGAATTTCACCCGCACCGGAAACGCTTTTTTCAGGTCGATATTGCTGGCCATGACCAGCAGCTTGTCGAGCCGGCCGTCGAGCTTGCTCTTTTCATCGGCAAAGTGCAGCGCGCTGTTGCTGACATTGAGCACGCTGATGTTGAAGTCGATCTGCTCGGATTTTTCCTCGGGCGCGCTCTTGAGCTTGGCCAGCATGCGGTCCCAACTGGTGGAGCCGTCGGCATACTGGAGGAACTCGACGTTCGCGCCGTCCAGCACCACCTCGTCAATGGCGATTTTTTTCGCCAGCAGCGGCAACACCTGCACGCTGACATCGGCCTGACGGATGGCGACCAGCGTCTTGCCCGCCTGGGGATCGGTGAGCGTGGTCCGCCCCAGGTGCAGGCGGATGCGCGGCCAGAACTGCCAGCTCAACGTATCCTGCAACGCCAGGTCCATGTCCGTCTTGTCCTTGACGACCTTGGCGATCTCGCCCTTGTAGTCGTTGGGATTGATG
>CAZPZK010000415.1:0-3000 GCA_964591095.1 uncultured Moraxellaceae bacterium
TTTTTGGGGGGAAATCCCCCGCTGTCAGCGCAGGACGCTGGCGGGCACCACCGGCAGGACGACGCTGGAGGGATGCGCCGGATCGTTGAGGATCGTCGAGACATTGCCGTTGGCCTGAGCCTGTTGCGGCACGGTCCAGATCCCCTGCGTCTGGTTGCTGGCGCTGATCGAGATGCGCAGCCGGTGACCGGCGCGGATCAGCGCGGCGGCGGGGAAGATTTCGACCGGCACCAGCATGGGCTGACCGGGCACCACCGGCTGCACCGAGGCCGCCGTGAACGGATGCCAGGGCTGGATCATGATGTTGTTGACATAGCGCGAGCGGCTGCTGTCCACGGTGCGATAGGCCGCCGACATCAGGCCGGTGGTAATCGGCGTCGCGATGCCCAGCAGGTCGACATCATCCACCCGGATCGCCAGCGCCGCCTGGGTCTTGGAGGCGGTCATCCAGATATCGGCCTGGATCGGGCCGTTGAGGTACAGGTCCGAGGTCAGGATGTCGGTCTGGTAATTCAGCGCCTTTTGCTTGGCTTCGACAATGGCGTCATTGCTGTGGCAGGGCTGTGGCACCAACCCGTTGATGCCCAGGCTCCATTGCACATTGCTGTTGGAGCAGTCGCTGCCGTCGTTGAGGGTGACGCTGGTTTTCAGGTTGCCCTTGTCGGTCTGCGAGGCGGTCACTACCGGGGCCTTGGGCTCGGTGATCGTGCGCGTGGCTTCGCCGGCGGCGGGCAGGGCCGTGTTCAGCTTGCCGTTGCCATGCAGGTAATAGCGTTTCGGGGCCATCTGCGGATGCGGCCAGTCGGTGGCGGTGGCGTAACGCTTGATCCCCAACAAGCCATAACCTTCCACGAACTGGGTGACGTTCGGCATGGTGTCCGCCCCGGTGCTGAGGCCCTTCACGTACTGGTCGAACCAGGCCAGCAGCAGGCTTTCGGAATCGGGGGCGCCCTGGGAGGTGGCATTGTTGGCGCTGCTTTGCCCGGCGAGGATCGACCCGACATGACTGCCGGGCAGGATCAGCAGCTTGGCGTTGACGTTGCGTTTCAGTTGCTCGAACAACAGTGGCTGGTCACGCTGGAAGATGTCGTTGCTGGCGCCGATGATGAAGGTCGGGGCCTGGATACGCGCCGCGCCTTCCAGCGGCGAGCGCACCGCCCAGAAATTGCCGTCGTCGGTGGCGAGGCCGGTTTCGCCGTTCAACGCGCCGTTCAGCGTCGGCAGGTACCAGTTCTTAACCGCCGCCTTGTGTTCCTGGGTGGCGGCGTCGATCTGGGCGGCAAAGGCCGGCCATGCCAGCTTGGCCGCGTCGTTGGCGGTGCTCAGGTTCTGGGTCAGAGTCATCCACAGGCCGATGAAGGTGGCGTTCATCAGGCCGCCCGCCGCCACCGTGCCCCGGTAGGGGTCGCCCATCGGTACCTGCGCGAAGACGGCCTTGACCGCCGGATGCTGCTGCTGGGCGGTGAGCAGGCTGTCGATGCCCAGATAGGAGGTGCCGGCCAGGCCGACCGATCCGTTGAACCAGGACTGCTTGGTCACCCAGTCCAGCGCTTCGCCATAAGCTTTCTGTTCGGCTTCGCCCAGCAGCTGTTCCTCGCCCTGGGACATGCCCGCGCCCAGGATGTCCACCGCGACGCTGATATAGCCGCGGGTAATCATGAACTTGTCCTTGCCGCCGATCATCAGCGTCGGGCCCTTGGGCATGATGCCGCCGATCAGCTGGCCCATGTCGATGCGGTAGGCGGTCTGCGTCAGGATCACCGGAAAGCGGCCGCTGATCGCCTTGCCGTTGGCGTCCGCCGGCACCGAAACCAGCACCGCCAGCTTCTTGCCGGTGCTCAGCGTGATGAACTGCAGCGGCAGGGTCACGGCATTGGGGTATTGCTCGGCGCGGGTATAGTTCTTCCAGGTCGCGCCGGCGTTGGCGGTGACGGCCGGGTTACTCTGGCTGGCGCTGTTGCGGGTGCCGAGGGTGGTGGTGAGGGCGTGCGCGGCCGTCATGGCGGTGCCGGTCAGCAGCAGGAGAGCGGCGGCCAGCGGCGATGCGGCCAGCCGGAATTTCTTTTGGTTCATGAAGATGTACCCGATGTTTTGTTGTTATTGCTTGCCGCCGTCCGGCGGAATCCTTGCAGGCGTAAATATGAGCCCGGGCTTTGTATTTGGATATTGCAAAAACGGCCAGAATCCGTGCAATTTTGGCCATGAGCGGTTGTTTTGGCCGATAAGCGGTTTTGAGTGCGGGGTTTTATTGTTTTTGAAGAATGGGCATGGTTCGAGCGGGCGCCTGTTCCGAACGCAATCCGCGCACCCGCAAGACCGTGCGCAGTGAGAATGCGGGCGCGAACTTCACCCGGAAAGACCGGCAGGAAAGCATCCGCTACGAGCGGATGACGGTGGTGGCCGACGGCAAGTGCCCGACCTAGCTGGTTGCCATTGTCGCGAAGGCCGGCAAGCCGGTCCAGCAATCCAATCTTAGCCGAACAGCCACCCCGCCCCGATCGCCGACACCGGGGGCAATTACTGGTTGTTGTACTTCGACAGATACAGCGTCATTTCGCCCTTGCTGTCGAACGCGCCCGCGCCGACATAGATGGCGTTGCCGTAGAGCGCCAGCCCACCGCTGGAAATCTCCACCGAATTCAGCTTCCCCGACGCCAGCAGCGTCGCCTTGCTGTCAAATTTCTGTGGTGTGTTGCTTCCCGCAATGTAGATGTTGCTGGAGGCGTCCGTTTCCAGCTCGTTGATGATCCCCGACTTCTGCGTGCTGGTGTACAGCACGCTGCCATTGGCCGGGTTGATGATGTTGAGGATGCGCGTCGGTTGCTGCGACAGGCCCAGCACCACGTTGCCGTTGGCCAGCAGCTTCACCTTCGGCGTGCCGCCCAGTTGGAAGGATTGGCTGTCCGGGTCGTTGAAGAACTTCGTCCATACCTGCGTGCCGTTGCTGCCGAGGCGGGTCAGGTAGGAACTGTCCTGCGGCTCGTCGTTGTAGGTGGCGAC
>CAZPZK010000416.1:0-3000 GCA_964591095.1 uncultured Moraxellaceae bacterium
CCTCCGGACAGAAGCGGGCCAGATCCAGCCGTTGCGCCGGAAAGGACTCCGGAAAGACATGATGCGTGGTCAGCAGCACCATGCCGCCCTCACGGGCATGCGCCACCAGCCACCCTTCCAGCGCCCGCACACCGGCTTGATCAATGGCCGTGAACGGCTCGTCCAGCACCCACAGCGGCGACCGCTCCAGGAAGAGCCGGGCAATACCGACGCGCCGCTTCTGTCCGGCGGACAAATGCGCCACCGGCACATCCTCATAACCCGCCAGTCCCACCTTTTCCAGGGCGGTCATCAGCGCGGTTGACGGCAACTCCAATCCGCGCAAGGCGGTCAGGAAACGCAGGTTTTCGAGCGGGCTGAGCAAGGGCTTGAGACCGGGACTGTGTCCGAGAAAGCTGAAACAGCGACGGAAAGCGACAGGATCGTCCGAAACCGGAACGCCCTGCCAGGTCACCTCACCGTGATCAAACGCGCCCAGGCCCACCACCCGGTTGAGCAGCGTGGTCTTGCCGGCGCCGTTGGGTCCGGCCACCTGCAGGATATCGCCGGGCCGCATGGCAAAAGACAGGCCTGCAAACAGGACACGGTCATCGCGGGAGGCCTGCAGTCGGGACACGGCGAACAAAATCGGTTAACTCCGGAGGGAAGAACATCAACAGTCCGGAATTATAACCTGATTCCCGAAAGGAAAAGGGAAGGAAAAGGTGGGGGGATGGTAGGGGCCGCCTGACAAGGAACGGAGCGGAAATTCCAAAAAAAAAGGCCGCTTCCCGGGAGGAAACGGCCATAAACGGAGAATCAGGGGTTGTCCGTCGCGAACTTACAGTCCGGCGGTCTTGAGACGATTGGCATGCTCGCGATACACCGCCTTGGGGTCGGTGGAGAAAATATCGCGCAGGCCGAACATCAGGTTCACTTCGTCCAGATGGTTCATGGAGTAATTGTCACGCAGCACCACGCCCAGATGGCTGCTGCACTGACTGACCAGACCGTCGTTGGCGCTGCTGATGAAGAGACCGGTCAGTCCCAGCAAGGCATCCGTCGGGTCAAGGACATTGGTCAGGCGCTTGGTGCCGCCCCAGGAATAGTAGCGGATACCGTTAACGACGGAGGCACCGCTGCCGCAACTGGTGGTGGGTACACCGGCCGGATGGCGGCTGGTAAAGGCCGACGAACCGGAGGTGGACAGCGAGGCAATGCTGTTCTTGGCGCTCTGGTTGAAACTGCCGGCACCGTTAAACAACTCGATGATGCTCGCCAACGCATTCAGGGCGCCGTAAGCCACCGGACTCAGCGGACCGGTACTGACCACCAGATCCGCCACCGGAGATCCCTTGACCGGGCTGCCAATGGCCGTCACCGAGGCCACCTTGGACGGAATGGCGTCCGCCACATAACGGATGGAATGGCCGCCGTGGCTGTGCCCCATCAGGTTGACCTTGGCGGCGCCGCTGATGGCCAGGATGCTCTTGACCTGTGTCAGCAGTTGCTCACCGCGCACTTCGGAACTCTCCAGCGCCGCCACCTGGGTGACATATACCTTCGCGCCGTTGGCCTGCAGGTCGGAAGGGATCTGGTACCAGTAATCCACCGCGCCGCCCAGCAAGGACTTGAAGCCGAACATGCCGTGCGCGAGCACGATCGGGTACTTGGTCTGGGAATAAGTGCCGGCGGAGGCAAAGGTGGAAACAGTGGCAGTCGCGGCAACGAGGGCCGAAATGAGCAGCTTGCGCATGAGTGTGTCCTTTGGTCAATTCTTGTTTTGGCGCAAACCCGTCAAGGGGCAGGCGCTTATTGTTGTTGCCGCAACCGAGCAACTGTCCGGGCGACAAACGAATATTAACTGACCAAAAAGACGACGAAAAGCCGGTTTCGGCGGATAAACGGCGTTTTCCGACGAACGGCTAGCAGACAGGCGATTTCCGTATTGCCGGAAAACGACTGGTTTTTGTGAATTGGCGCCACCTGAAAATGGCTAATTGCTGGATTTTACAGCACTTTCATTACACAATCGGACAATCATTGCCCCTGACTTGACAGATTAAGGGCCAAAACGGCCTCGGGATCACCTTCATTATATGTACAACCGTATAATTGACGCAGGGTAATTCCGGCCATTCTTTTTGCAATTTCGGACATCTCCCCGCCTCCCGCGCCGGTTGCACAACGACAACCTGAGCGCGGTGGCCGCGCCATTGCCGAATTTGCTAGCATCGCCCATCCCTTTCTCCCGCCAAGCCTTTCCATCATGTTCATCATTGACTTCATCCTGCACATTGACCAGCACCTGGCCGAGTTTGTCGCCAACTACGGCTTGTGGGTCTATGCCATCCTGTTCCTGATCGTGTTTACCGAAACCGGCGTGGTGGTGATGCCGCTGCTGCCGGGCGACAGCCTGCTTTTTGCCGCCGGGGCGCTGGCCGCCATCGGCTCGATGAATCCCTGGCTGGTGGGACTGGTGCTCTGCGCCGCCGCCATCAGCGGCGACTCCTGCAACTACTGGATCGGCAACAAGCTGGGGCGGCGGTTGATAACGCGGACGAAGCTGATCCGCATGGATCATCTGCACAAGACCGAAGCCTATTTTGCCGAACACGGTGGAAAGACAGTGATTTTTGCGCGATTCGTGCCGATTGTGCGGACTTTTGCCCCCTTTGTGGCGGGCATGGGCGCGATGGTCTACCGCCGTTTCCTGAGCTTCAGCATATTTGGCACGCTGTGCTGGGTCAGCCTGTTTGTCGGCCTCGGCTACTTTTTTGGCAACCTGCCGGTGGTGCGCAAGAATTTCACGCTGGTGATCTTCGCCATTATCGGCATCAGCTTCCTGCCGATGGTGGTGCAGATGGTGAAGGGCAAGCTGGCCGCGCGGCAAGCCGGTTAAGCGTCAACGCCCGTCCCTGAAACGGCAAAGGCCTCCCGAGCGGAGGCCTTTGCCGGTTCAGGGCCGGAAGGATTCAGCCCGGAAACTGGTAGGTGCGGGCCAGATAGTCCCGAATGTCC
>CAZPZK010000417.1:0-2977 GCA_964591095.1 uncultured Moraxellaceae bacterium
CTCCAGTGCTCATCGTGAATGTGAGCGTGTCCGAGTCTTTGTCAATCTTCTCGATTGTCTTCCCGAGCAAGTCTTCAAACTTTTCAATTGCCATCACATCACTCCCCTTTCAAAACCAGTGTGTAAAAGAAACACCATGCTTTATCGAACGAGTACGCCTCCCGTCGGTAGCGTCGATGCCATGACGCCGAACTTATTGGCGAGGAACGCCGCAGCGCCAGGTCACCGCGAGATACCGTTGGCTTCTGCCACACCCAAATGGCTTCAGCTTATGCCACGGATTTGCGGCCAGTGCTGATCGATACGGCGGAACACTGCTCCAGATTGAGCCGTCACTTCCGGCGCGATATCCAGGGTGTCCGGGTATATCTCGGTACTCAACAGGGACGACTTGCGACGCTTCAGCGCCAGCGGTAGGCTGAGAATCAGCCATGATGCTTTGCTCCTTTACAGCAAGCGTTGTGGTGAGAGCCGAGCGGGAGTACCACCTCCCGTTCGGCTCGCTTATTTTATGCGATTCCTGCAAATAATTCAAAGGCAGTATCCGCGTATTGCGGTCATAATCCACAAACAGCAACCGCCGATGCCGCGATAGGTGACGCGACTGCGGGGCGGTCAGGTCGAGGGGGCAGATGGTGGTTTTAGGCATCGCGTCCCTCGGCTTTCGCAATTGCGGAACGAACTAAGTTCAGCGTGGATTGCCCCTCCCAGTCTGGATCGTCGAGCTGGTGGTGATTCCTCCAGTCGCTCCAGATCGCCTTACACGCCGCGAGCAACTCCGGTGCGGCGGCTATCAACCGGGCGTTGGCGTGCTCAAAGTCGTCGTACTGGACTGTGGCAATTTGATAAAGGTTGCCGATGATTGCGGATTCATGGCTGCCCTCGTATGGCTCGTGTCGCCACGGCCCCGGCGTCGGACCGACGTTTTCCGTTCTCTCATTCATCATCGTGGCTCCTGGTCTCGGCACATGGCTCCGACAACTCGGGATTACTTCTTCGGCTCACTGACGAGCAGCCGAACGCAGCGGTAGCCGCGAGCCTCTTGGAATTCCCACGATTCCTGCACATTGCCATTTTCCATGAACAAACTAATCGCGTGCGTGTAGTTCAATCCGGCAACACGGCACAAGTCGCCCTTTGGGTCCACAATAAACCACCTGTACTGCGGCTTGATCGGCTTTGCTTTCACGGTCGGTCTCCGGTGGTGGTGGTGGGGGGTTCGGGAATCGGGCCGTACCATTGGTGGCCCTCGATTGCCCGAATCGGCATTAGGCTGTCGATGCTGAATTCGCAATAATAACCACCAGATCCGAGCCATCTTCCCGGCCCAGTCGGCTTCGGGTGCCATGCGGGGACGTCCGCCCGCAGCCTCAAAATCTCCTTCGCCATCAACGAGTGCTCGCCGGAGATTGGCGCGTCAGCGATGCGCTTGATGGCGGCTTCGGTTAGGACTGGTTCGGGCATGGGGTGCCTTTCGATTGGAACTGCTAGAAAATCCTGATGACAGTCGATCCGTCCTCAACCTTCGGGAACGCTTTCGCGAAATCAAGCAACGCCGCCGCGAACTTCGGGTCCGTGGTATTGACTCGCACCGTTCCGGCTGGTGCCTCACTCCCGGCGGGGACGAGCTGGACGGGGACAGCATCGACAATTCCAACTGATTCGCACCATCGCATCGCATTTTGTTCAGACGCGAACGTGCATCGCCATCCGTCACAATGAAGCCAGTGGCCGGATGCACTCCACAGCCCCCACACCGGCGGGGTTGGTGTTGGGGTGGGTTTGGGGGTCATATCGGAAACTCCTTCTGGCCAGCGATCGGCTTCAACGGCTTCGGTGCCTTCGCCTCTCGATTCGACTTCACCACGGACTCCGAGTAATCGACACCCTTCAACTGCGATGCCCGGTCCGCCGAGCTTCTCGACACGAGCTTCGGGTACATCGAAATCACGTCGCCGTGAACCGCGAAATACTTACCGCACTTGCTGCACGATCCGTGATCGCTGAGATACAGAATCGGCGTGACCTTGCAGCACTTCGTAACGAGTCGCCGTGCGGTCGTCGCCGCATCGAGCACGCAGAGATTGTCGGCGTTGATTGACGCGGCCTTCTCCATGTGGATCTGAGCGGCCGGTTTCTTTTTCGATCGGTCTTTTGTTTTCGTAGCCATCACGAACCTTTCGTTTCATGGGTGCAATCATCCACCAAGCACACGCCGACGAACCACCGCTGGTAAAACCACACGCCCCACGTTCGCCAATGAGAAATCCTGTCGCCCCAGTAGAAGCGATGACGGCCGATGATTTTCATTGGTTGCCTTTCGTTCCGCGTTTCATCTCCAGCAGCCGGGCGACTTCTTCGACACACTGCACCGGCCGCTTCCGCAAATCCACCGTCGTAAACCTGAGAACTGACCACCCCCGCATCACCGCCGCGTTCAACTTCTCACAGTCACCAGTGAACTGCATCCCGCGACTGTGACCACCGCCCACGAATATCCCGCCATCGATTTCAACGGCCACCAGAGCGTCAGGCCATGCGAAATCGAATCGCCATTGCCTCTCGGGTGCGGCGAAGCGGTGCTGCTGTACTGGTTCGCTTCCGGAGATGGTTGAGTTCCAGGTGAACAGGAAGGCTTCTTCGAGGTGGGACTTCTTGCTCATGCTTTCTCCCCCATCACGCACCTCGCCGTCACCACAACCCCGAGTGCCCGCGTGAGTGCAAGCCCCGCCGCTTCGACCTCGTGTTCACGGTACAACACTGGATCGCCTCGCCGGCCTTCTGGTCCGTCTGTCAGGTAGCGGCTCACAATGCTGTCCCCGGCATAGAGATGGAAGTGGTGGGGTTGGTCGCGGGTCATACACCTCTCCAGCTATCGGCCATCGCATCGAGCTTCGCGCCAGTCACCTGCGAAAGCGGAATTCCAATCGGCCCATCGCTACCTCCGAGACATACGTCGTCATCGCAGTAGTACCAC
>CAZPZK010000418.1:0-2977 GCA_964591095.1 uncultured Moraxellaceae bacterium
CCTTCCCCCCTTGTGGGGGAAGGCTGGGATGGGGGGTACCCCGGTGGCAAATGCGCCGACTCATGCTTCAGCAACTTCAACGCCAGCCACGGCGTAATCACAAAGGCAATGGCCAGCGACAGCAGCATGCCCATCGAGGCATTGATCGGTATCGGGCTCATGTACGGGCCCATCAGTCCGCTGACGAAAGCCATCGGCAACAGCGCGGCTATCACGGTCAGGGTGGCGAGAATGGTCGGGCCCCCCACTTCGTCCACGGCTTCGGGAATCACTTCCAGCAAGGGCTTGTGGTCCAGCACCATGCGGCGGTGGATGTTTTCCACCACGACAATGGCGTCGTCCACCAGGATGCCGATGGAGAAGATCAGCGCGAACAGCGACACCCGGTTCAGCGTGAAGCCCCAGGCCCACGAGGCGAACAGCGTCGCGGCCAGCGTCAGCAGCACCGCCGTGCCGACAATGACGGCTTCGCGCTTGCCCAGCGCCAGGAACACCAGCACCACCACCGAGAAGGTGGCGAAGATCAGTTTCTGGATCAGTTTCTGCGCCTTGTCGTTGGCGGTTTCGCCGTAATTGCGGCTGATGGTGGCCTGCACGTTGGCGGGAATGACGGTGTTCTTTAGCTCATCCACGCGCTGCATCACCCGCTCGGCGACGTCAACGGCGTTTTCCCCGGATTTCTTGGTGATGGCGAGGGTCACGGCCGGAAACTCGCCGTCCGCCTTGATGCCGGAAGTGGCGGCGGCCTTGCCGGTACCCAGCCAGACATAGCGGTTGGGCAGAGCGGGACCATCGGTCAGCGTTGCCACTTCGGAGAGGAACACCGGCTTTCCGTCGGTGACGCCGACGATCAGGCTTTCTACATCCTCGCGGGTGCGCAGGAAATCGTTGGCCTGCACCACCGTCAATTTATTGTCGTTGACCAGTTGGCCGCCGGGAAGGGCGACTTGGCTGCGGCGCAACAGGTCGGCCACTTCCAGCGCGCTGAGGTTGGCGGCGCGCAGGCGTTCCGGGTCCAGTTCGATGCGCAGCTCGCGGCCGGGGCCGCCGATCGTCGTCACTTCACGGGTGCCGGATACGCGCTTCAGTTCGGCCTCGGCGGCGTGGGCGATGCGTTCCAGCTCATAACCGGCCAAGGTGTTGTCGGGATTCCACAGCGTCAGGCTGACGATGGGGACATCATCAATGCCCTTGGGCTTCACCAGCGGCTCGCCGACGCCCAGTTCCGGCTTCAGCCAGTCGCGGTTGGCCTGCAGCGTGTCGTGCAGGCGCACCAGCGCCTCGGTGCGCGGTACGCCGACCTTGAATTGCAGTGTCATCACCGCCATGCCGGGCCGGGAGACGGAATAGACATGCTCCAGCCCCTGGATTTGTGACAGCACCTGTTCGGCGGGCGTGGCCACCAGCGTTTCCACATCCTTCGACGTGGCGCCGGGGAAGGGGATCAGCACGTTCGCCATGGTGACGTTGATCTGCGGTTCTTCCTCGCGCGGGGTAACCATGACGGCAAAAGCCCCGAGCAGCATGGCGATCAGCGCCAGCAGCGGGGTCAGGTGCGAGGTCAGGAACTGGCGGGCGATGCGGCCGGAAATACCCATGGGTCAGCCTCCTCAGGGTTTCAGGGTAGCGGCAACGGGATCCAGAGCGACCTGCTCGCCTTCCTTCACCCCGGCCAGCACTTCCACCAGACCGCCGGGCAGGCTTTGACCGGCGCGGATCTGGCGCAGTTGCGGAGCCTTGCCAGACGGCACGACATAGACGGCCGTGAGTTCGGAACGGCGCAGCACGGCGGCGGCGGGCACCACCAGTCGGCGCGCGGTGCCGGTGACGAAGTGGGCGCGGGCGAACTGGCCGGGTATCAGGTTGGCGGTATCGGCGGGCAGCATCACCCGCACTTCGGTGGTATGGCTGCGCGGATCGGCGGAAGGCAGCACGATCACGCTGCGCGCGGCCTGCCAGTTCGGCAGGCCGGGGATTTCCACATAAGCCTTCGCACCGCGCCGCACGGCGTCAATCTGCGTTTGCGGAATCTGGGCGGTGACGCGCAATTGCGAGGGATCATAGCCGGTGGCCAGCGGAGAGCCGGGGGAAGCCATTTCCCCCAACTCCACATGCAGCGCCGACATGACGCCGGAGTAGGGCGCGACGACATTGGTGAAACTGCGCGCAGTGGTGCTTTGGCCCAGATTGGCCTTGAGGGTGTTGACCTGCGCCTGCGCGGACTTGTAGTCGGCTTCCGCCTTGTCCACCTGCGCCTGGCTGACGTATTTCTGCGCGAGCAGGTCGCGTACGCGCTCGTACTGCTTGCGGGCGTTGTCCATCTGCACCTGCGCCTCGTTCAGGCGCGCCTGCATGCCCGCGACATCCTGATTGGCGGTGGCGGGGTCGATGCGCATGATCACCTGCCCCTGCTGCACGCGGTCGCCAGCGCGGAAATTGATCGCGACGATGCGGCCCGAGGTCTGGGCGCTGACCGTGGACTGGCGCTCGGCTTCGGCCACGCCGAGACTGCTCCAGGTGGCTTCGACATTACAGTATTCCACCGGCGCCGTGGCGATGGGGGCGGCTTGCGCCAGCAACGGCAGGGCCAGCAGGGCGAGGGGCAGGTATTTCATGCGGTTTCTCCTTCAAGCCGAATCAATTAACCGGGCATTCCTTCTTGAAACCCAGCTTACCCAAGAACCAGACCATGGGACACCAGCCTGTAAAGCCGGATTGGAACAGGTTGAGGCCGACAAAGGCGGTGAACAGGAACCAGGCCGGATTGACAAAGTAACCCAGCGCGACGCTGAGCATGACAAAAAATCCGGCAACGATACGCAGGCCTGCATTGATGGTCATCATGATGATGTCTCTCGTGTTGGGTTGATGGGCTTAATGCTATACCCCCATGGGTATATAAGCAAGGGGTATACGGTATACCCGCAAGAGCCTTAATGGCTATCGGGTAGTTGAACGGGCCGGGCTTTCGTGTATA
>CAZPZK010000419.1:0-2964 GCA_964591095.1 uncultured Moraxellaceae bacterium
AATGGCGGCCTTGGGCATGCCGGTGGTGCCGGAAGTATAGATGTAGTACAGGCCATCACTGTAATAGACATTACCGGTGGTGGGCGGGTTGTAGCTGGGCGCACTCTGGATTTCGATGGCCAGGTTGCGGAAACCTTCCGGGGCATCGCCCGTGGCTTTCAGGGTATCCTGATCATCCAGCCAATAGATACGATCCGCGGGTAAAGAGAGCTCCGCGCGCACATCGGAAAACGGGCTGATCAGCTCCGAACCGATAATCGCCATCTTCGGTTTGACCAGATTGATGCTGTGTGTCAGCACCTTGCCGGTCTGGGAGGTGTTGAGCATGGCCGAAATGACGCCGATCTTGGCCAGACCGGTTGTGACAGCCAGCAGTTCCGGGCGGTTTTCGATGAAGATGGCGACCACATCGCCTTTCTTCAGTCCTTGCGCCAGAAAATAATGGGCGATCCGATTGGCCCATTGATTGAACTGCAGATAATTCAGGTTGGTATCCTTATAAAGGACAGCCGACCCATAAGGATTAGCCTTGGTGGCTTTTTCGATCGCCCAGCCCAGACCGCCGGCCTTGGTGGGATTGGTGCTGGAACCCAGCGCCAGACCATACGCCATCTTGGGCAGTTTCCGGACAACTTCAGGGAGTTTTCGGGCGATGTCTTTGACGGTAATGAGGTCTTGTTTGCTCATGAAGGGGGCATCCTCTGGCGCAAAAGCGGGTTTGCGGATGAAACGGAAATGATGAACAGTCCGTGGATTTGTGTCTGTCCTGTAAGTCGCGCCCTACCTTACCCGCTGAAGCCTGTCTTCGCAAGACATGGGGGTAGGGCGTGTCCGAAAATACCAATCAAATGGCCGCAATCAATCCAGGAAGAAATCCTTTTGGATGCGGTCGATGGTGGCGGGATTGCAGGCATAGCCGGTGAAATCAGTGACGCCGGCGGCGCGCAGCACCGCTTCGTCGATTTCGTTCTGGCCGGTGCGGCGGCTGGTGATGATGGTCCAGGCGGCGTCAGCCATGATGTCCGGCTTGCGGCAGACGTCCACGGCTTCGTCGTTGGCTATGTTGTTGGTCACGGCGGCGGTGGCGATATAGGTTTCCGGCCACAGCGTGTTGACGCAGATGCCGTAGTCATTGAACTCCTGCGCCATGCCGATCGACAGCAGCGTCATGCCGTACTTGGACAAGGTGTAGGGCGCGAAAATGGTCAGCCACTTCGGGTTGAGGTTGATGGGCGGAGACAGGCTGAGGATGTGTCCGTTAGACGACTTCTTCAGGTAGGGCAGCGCGGCCTGACTGCAGACGAAGACGGCGCGCGAGTTGATCGATTGGATCAGGTCGTACTTCTTCAGCGGGGTGTTTTCGACATTGGACAGCGAGAGAGCCCCGGCGTTGTTGATCAGGATGTCGATGCCGCCAAAGTGGTCAGCGGCCTTGGCCAGCGCATCACGGACCGAGGCCTCATCGCGCACGTCGAGGGCTATGGCAAGGGCCTTGCCGCCCGCCGCTTCGACTTCGGCAGCGACGGTGTGGATGCTGCCGCCCAGCTTGGGATGCGGCTCTTCCGACTTGGCGGCGATCACGACGTTGGCGCCGTCACGGGCGCATCGCAGTGCAATGGCGCGACCGATGCCGCGGCTGGCGCCGGTGATGAAGACAGTCTGGTTCTTCAGGGACATGGTGAATCTCCTTTCGGGTGATCGTGGCGGCTGTAGGTCGGGCTTCAGCCCGACACGATGCCGTCAATAAATGAGGGGGTTGTCGGGCTGAAGCCCGACCTACATTCGTGTTAGTCGGCGGGGGCGATGACCAGCATCACCTGCCGCTTTTTCAATTGCATCTTCTCGCTGACATGGATTTCCCGCACCACGCCGCTGCACGGCGCTTTCAGCGGGTGCTCGATCTTCATCGCTTCCAGCAGCATCAGCGTCTGACCGGCGGTGACGGTATCGCCGACTTCGGCAAAAACCTTGACCAGCAGGCCGTCCATCGGCGCGTTGATCTGGTTCTGGCTGGCGGCGTCGGCGGTCTTGGGCGGGGCATGGGTGTCGTCGCGGGCAATCAACTGGCCTTTTCCGGCATCGAAGTAGACCGCGCCGTCCGCGCAAACATAATCCAGAGAGCGGCGATGACCGTCGACGGCGTAACAGAGTTTGGTGCCTGCCGTTTCCAGTACGCTGATCGCAACAGCGGTTTCACCGACCATGATCCGCCAGACATCGCCATGGACTGGCGCGCTGACCTGCACGATCTGCTTCTGTTCGCCAATCGCCAGATGCATGACCTTGCCGGGCAGGAAGGCGGTTTGCAGGCGATGCGTCGGTGTGCTGGCCAAACCGGTCAGCAGCCCGGCGAGAGCAAAATCAAAGGCGGTGGCGGAGTAGGGACGAACCGTGGTCAGGTCGGCGTCGTGTTGGGCGAGGAAGCCGGTATGGGTGTCCCCGGCGATGAAGGCCGGATGACGCAGCAGCTGGGACAGGTAGGCCTTGTTGTTGTTCAGGCCGAGCAGCACGCTGTCCTCGACGGCGCGCGCCAGCACGCGGGCGGCTTCAGTGCGGGTGCTGCCCCAGGCGATGACCTTGGCGATCATCGGATCATAGAAGGGACTGACTTCCCCGCCGGTGCGCACGCCGTCGTCAATCCGCACCTGCGCGCCTGTGGCCGGTTGCCAGCTCAGGATCGGCCCGGTTTGCGGCAGGTAGTTGTGCGAGGGATCTTCGGCATAGAGACGCACTTCAATGGCGTGGCCGTTCAGCTGCACCTGATCCTGCGTGATCGGCAACTTTTCTCCGGCGGCGACCTTCAATTGCCAGGCGACCAGATCGAGGCCGGTAATCAGTTCGGTGACCGGGTGTTCCACCTGCAGGCGGGTGTTCATTTCCAGGAAATAGAACTCGCCGGAGCTGTCGAGCAGGAACTCGACCGTGCCCGCGCCGACATAGTTGACGGCCTTGGCGGCGGCAACG
>CAZPZK010000420.1:0-2960 GCA_964591095.1 uncultured Moraxellaceae bacterium
GCCGTGTGTTGCGCTTTGCCGCCACGGATCACCTCCGGATCTTCACCATAACGGCTGACAAAGGGATTATCCTGTCCCTGGATGGCGGCAATCCGCCGATTTCTCTCCTGCTCCCAGTCATCCGGCGGATCCATCCGGTTCCAGGCCGCATAAAGTTTGCGGTCCTGATCCGACAGCCGGAAACCGTAAGTCCGCTCCATATAGAACATGGTGCGGGCAATTTCACCTTTGACTGGCTCAGGCGGTTCAGCGCGGCGAATGGAGGCATCCACTTCCATCGTGCAGGCGCCGTATTCGCGTCTTTCGCCCGGCACCTCGCCCCAATTGAAATTCGAGCGGTCACCATTCACCTCGCCAATGGCCGGATACAAATTATTGAGATCGTTGTGTGCGGTATTGAAGACCGGATCTTTCTCTTCACAGCATTTGCGGCCGGACATCTTCCTGCCGCAAACGGCTTCCGGCTGACGCCAACATTGGCGGAAGTTCCCGAACTGATGCGCCGGCATCACATGCTCCGCCTCGATGCGGGCAGCACGTTCAGCATCCTGGCGCGGCTGGAATCCACACTTTCGCCAGTCCTCCCGGCTCAGGGTGCGCGTCTTGGGGTCATAATCGCATCCACAATAAAAAGTGATCGCATGTCCCTGATAAATCTCGTTATAGAGTTTCTTTTTCGCCAGCTCGAAGGTGGCCGGGGTTTGCGGCAGATTCTTCAAGGCCTCCACAGGTGCGTCACCCTGCGACGATGCTCCCAGCAAGCGGGCAACATCCTCCAGCGTACAGGCGGACAAAAACAGGCATAGCAAAGCCGCAAACCACGAACGATTCATCATTTTTGATACCGGATAACGAGGCGGGACCCAAGCCTTTCCGGCTTGGGTCGGAGAGGGTCAGGAGCCCATCAGGCGGCGGATGCCTTCTTCGGCGGCGATCCATTGCGGGTGGCGCGGAAGCTCCTTCCATGCCACGCGACGCCTGCCCTTGAGGGCGGCAAATCGAGATTGGTCGGGCAACGGCTTGCCTTCACGCGACTCCAGCACCTGGATGGCGGCTTCCGGCTTGTTGCAGACCAGTACCATGTCGCAACCGGCTGTCAGGGCGGCCTCGGCGCGATCGGCATATGAGCCAGCCACCCCCGCCCCTTCCATGCTCAGATCATCCGAGAAGATGACACCGCGAAAGCCGATGCGGCCGCGCAGCACATCCTGCAGCCAGATGGGGGAAAATCCGGCGGGCCGGTCGTCCACCTCGGGGAATATCACATGCGCGGGCATGATGCCCTGCAAGGCGGACGCCAGCGCGACAAAGGGCTTCAGGTCGTGTGCCTCGATCTGCGCGAAAGTGCGCTGATCGACCGGAATCGCCACATGCGAATCCGCCTCCACCGAGCCATGACCGGGAAAATGCTTGCCGGTGGCAGCCATGCCCGCATCATGCAAGCCCTTGATGAACGGCCCCAGCAATGCAATCGCCACCTCCGGCTCCGCGTGGAAGGAGCGGTCGCCAATCACCCGGCTGATCCCGCAGTCCAGGTCGAGAATGGGCGCAAAACTGATGTCAACGCCGACCGACAGCACTTCCGTCGCCATCAGCCAACCCCACTCATACGCCAGTTGCCGGGCCTTCTCCGGGCTGGCGCCAAACTGGTCGCCCAGGGTCTTCATCGGCGGTATACGGACAAAGCCCTCGCGAAAACGCTGCACGCGCCCGCCTTCCTGATCCACGGCCAGAATCAGTTCCGGACGCACGCGGCGGATATCGGCGGTCAATGCCTGGATCTGCTCCGGACCGGCAAAATTCCGGGCAAAGAAAATGACACCGCCCGTCTGCGGATGCTGCAGCACTTCGCGCTCTTCGGCGGTCATCTCGGTGCCTTTCAAATCCAGCATTACTGAACCAATCATGAGTCTTTTCCCCGTCCACGCGTCAAGCGGGCAATAATAACGAAGCTACTACGATAAAGCCTGTTTTTTTTGAAGGACTGCCGCTATAAAAAGCCGGACCGTCTCTCTATAATCGCTTGCAAACGGCAATCCGCCGCATGCGATTTCAGCTAGACTTTTCATGGCAAAACTCCTGCGTAAAAGAACTTTGGTTTGGGCGGCCGCCTTCGGCGGTGCGGTATTTTTTTCGGCTGTATTTGCAAAGCAGGCAGCGGCGCCAACGGCCCTTGAGCCCAGCGCGGATGAGAAGAAAGCAGCCCGCAGCAGCGTGATCCTGCTCAAGCACCTGCATTACGAACACAAAAAGTTCAATGACGCCCTCTCCTCTCTTGTCCTTGACCGCTATATCAAGGATCTGGATGCCTCGCGCAGTTATTTCCTGTCGTCCGATATCGCCTCGTTCCAGGCCTATCGGCTGACCCTGGACGATGAAATCGCACGGGGCGACCTCAACAACGTCTTTTCCATGTATGGCAGGTTCCAGAAACGGGCGGCGGAAAGACTGCAATTCATGCTCGACACGCTTGATCAGGGCATCGAAAAACTGGATTTCGGCAATGACCAGACTCTTGAGACCAAACGCGACACCATCCCCTGGGCCAAGACCACGGCCGAACTGGACGACCTCTGGCGCAAGCGCCTGATCGCGGCCGCGCTGAGCCTGCGGCTGGCCGGAAAATCCGATGCCGACATCCACAAGCTACTGACCAAGCGATATACCACGCAACTTAATAACCTGATGCGCTCCAAACCGGATGATGTCTTTCAGGCCTTCATGAATTCCCTGGCGGAAACCTACGACCCCCATACCGAGTATTTTTCGCCCCGCTCCTCCGAGAACTTCAACATCAACATGAGCCTGTCGCTGGAAGGCATCGGCGCCGTGCTGCAAAACGATGACGAATTCACCAAGATCGTCCGCCTGGTGCCTGCCGGTCCCGCCGAGAAGTCCAAGCAGTTGGCGCCGGCAAAGATTTCAGCCGCCGAGGCGGAAAGCCGGTTCACCATGACCAC
>CAZPZK010000421.1:0-2955 GCA_964591095.1 uncultured Moraxellaceae bacterium
CCTGGGGACTGACGGAACGGCCGCCACGCAGGACTTCGACGACGATATAGGCCACCAGCAGGCTGACGAAGGCGCCTGCGAGCACGGCGTTGTTGAGGACAAATTCGAAAAACCTGGACATGAAGGGCACCACGGAAAAGGACGGCCGCAGTATACCTTGCGGGCCGAGGCGGCTCTACTGGCTTTTGCTCTCGGCAATCAGTCGATGCAGGCTCTCCAGGCGTCGCGGCAGGATGCGTCCGTCCGCCGCCGCCTCGCGCAGTGCGCAGCCCGGCTCGCTGCGGTGCTGGCAATTGCGAAACTTGCACTCACCATAAAAAGGGCGCATTTCGACAAAGCCGCGACGGATACTGTCTTCATCCAGATGCCAGAGCCCGAACTCACGGATACCCGGCGAATCGATCAGCATGCCGCCTTCCGGCAGGTGGAAGAGGCGGGAAGTGGTAGTGGTGTGCTGTCCCAGGCCGGAGTTGTCGGAAATGATATTGACGCGTTGCGCCGCATCCGGCAGCAGGGCATTGACCAGCGAACTCTTGCCCACCCCGGACTGACCCACCAGGGCAACCGTGCGGCCACTGATTTCCGGCCGCAGCGGCGAGAGGTCGCCCATGGCGCAGATTTCGATATGGTCATAGCCCAGCGCCGCATACTCGGCCAGTCGCGCGCGCAGGAGATCCGCATCTTCCCCCTGCATCAGATCACTCTTGTTGAGCACGATCAGCACGGGAATTTCCGAGTTCTCGCAGGCGACGATATAACGGTCAATCAACCACGGCGACGGAGAAGGCAGCGGGGCGATCACCAGCAGGATGCGATCGATGTTGGCCGCCACCGGCTTGATGCGCTGGTAGGGATCGGGGCGCGTCAGCAGCGAATGGCGGGGCAGCAGGGCGGTGACGACGCCAACCTGATTGGTGGTGTCGGCCTGCCAGACGACACGGTCGCCGGTAACCAGTGCTTCGAGATTGCTGCGGATATGGCAACGCCAGACCTCGCCGCTGTGCGGGCCTTCCATGCCTTCCACCTCGATGCGGCTGCCATAGCGGGCGATGACCAGGCCGGTGCCCGGCGGACTGAGGTGCGTATCCTCGCTGGCGCTGTCCTCGCGGGCGCGGGTAATGCGTTTTTCCTGCAATTGCCGGATTCGCTGGGTCTGCTGCTGGCTTAGGTGGCGCTTGCTCATGTATAGTGAAGGATATTCAGGAACTTAACGTGGATACAAAAGATGGCCATCGACAAAGAAACCAACTTGATCTGGATTGACCTTGAAATGACGGGCCTGAACCCGGATACGGATCGTATCATTGAAATGGCCACCATTGTTACCGATGTTAATCTGAATGTCCTGGCGGAAGGCCCGGTGATCGCCGTCCACCAGAAGGATATCGTGCTGAACGCGATGGACGAGTGGAACACCCGCCAGCATGGCGGCTCCGGCCTGATCGAGCGCGTGCGCCGCAGCAAGATCGGCGAGGCCGAGGCCGAGGCGATGACGCTGGAGTTCCTGCAGCGTTTCGTGGACCCCCGCAAGTCGCCCATGTGCGGCAACACCATCTGTCAGGACCGTCGTTTCCTCTACCGCTCCATGCCCAAGCTCGAAGCCTTTTTCCATTACCGCAACCTCGACGTCAGCACCTTGAAGGAACTGGCGCGCCGCTGGCGGCCCGAGATCATGGAAGGCCTGACCAAGCGCAGTTCGCACCAGGCGCTGGAAGACATCCGCGATTCCATTGATGAAATGCGCTATTACCGCGAATACTTTATCCGCCTGAGTTAAGCCGGAGTCACGGCCATGACGGCAGAAACGTCCCGGTTGCCCGGACTGTCACTGAACGCCCGCATCCTGCTGGGCGTTTTTCTTGGCGTGCTCGCCGGTTTCGGCTTGCGTCTGCTGGGGCCGGAGTCAGAACCGGCGGCGCAGGCGCTGTATCTGGGCGGTCTTGTCAGCGGGGTGTTCATCGCCTTGCTGAAAATGGTGCTGGTGCCGCTGGTCTTTTCCTCGATTGCCCTCGGGGTCGCCAATTTACGCTCCCATCAGCGCATGGGTCGCGTCTGGAAGCTGACGCTGGCATTTTTCGCACTGACCACCACGCTGGCCGCCGCCACCGGATTGCTGGCAGCGCATGTTTTCCGCCCTGGCGAGGGTTTGCCCTTGGCCCTGTTCCAGGATTCACTCAGCCGGTTTGAAGTTTCCGCGCTCTCGGCGGGTGAGTTTTTCCAGAAGTTGTTGCAAGGCATGTTTGTCAATCCGGTGGCGGCCATGGCACAGCCGAATATCCTGGCGGTGGTTGTGTTTGCCCTGCTGGTCGGCATGGCGGTCGTACAGGCGGGTGAACGCTACCCGACCCTGTTGAAACTGGTGGAAGAGCTTTTTGCATTGTGCATGCACCTGGTGGGCTGGATCATGTGGCTGGCCCCGTTTGGCATTTTTGCCCTGTTGATGAAGCTGGTGGCGGTGGACAGCCTGGCCGTGCTGGACAGCCTGACGCTGTTTGTCCTGGTGATTATCGGCACGACGCTGGTGCATGGCGCCGTGACCTTGCCGCTGCTGCTGTGGGGGTTGACCCGGATGTCGCCTTGGCGTTTCTGGCGCGGTGCGCGGCCGGCGCTGGTCACGGCATTTGCCACCTGTTCCAGCAGCGCCACGCTTCCGGTTACGCTGCGTTGTCTGGAAGATGATCTGGAGGTCAAGCGGGAGGTCTCCGGTTTTGTGGCGCCGTTGGGCGCCACCATCAATATGGACGGCACGGCGCTGTACGAAGCGGCCGCCGCCTTGTTTGTCGCCAATCTGGCGGGTATTGCGCTGGGGCTGGAGCAACAAGTGGTGGTGGTGTTGATGGCCATGCTGGCTTCGGTGGGCGCGCCCGGAATTCCCAGCGCGGGGATGGTGACGATGGTGATGGTATTGCAGGCCGTGGGCCTGCCCGCCGAGGCGGTGGCGATCCTGATTCCCAT
>CAZPZK010000422.1:0-2955 GCA_964591095.1 uncultured Moraxellaceae bacterium
CCGCGAAACGTTCGGCCACTCCGTTCCAGTCCGCCTTGGCGGCCTCCGCCAGATATGGCGGCTCCTCATAGCGGAACAGCTTGCTCACATACTCCGCGAATCGTGCCTCGCGAGCGGCTGTTTCCGCCGAGTCCGGCTCGAAAGGCGACTGGTAGGAAGCGCACCAGAAGCAAATGTGGAATCGCCCCGTGCGCGGGTAATTGATGACCTTGCCATAGCGGGTCAACTGCGCATCCAGCTCACTCTCACCGGTATTCAGCAAAGTGCGCACCTCCGTCATGGCGGACTGATACGCCTGATAGCCATCGCGCGCCTCCTGGCCGGACTGGCGGACCGCTTCCGCCTGCGCCAGCAGGTGATTGCGCAATTGCTCGACATTATTGCCCCACTCCATCGCCTTGGTGATATCAGCATCCAGATTCTCAACCGTCTGGCGGTACGTGTTGAACGAACCGGGAATGCGGTCCTGCCCGGCGCGCAGACCGGCCATGGCGTCGCCAATCCGCAGCTGCCATTGCGAGTATTCGCGCCAGAACTCGCCGGTACGATAGTTGACGGCGGTTTCCACCTTGCGCGTAAACCGGTACTCGACCGACTCCACCGCCCAGCTGATCTGATGCAGCCTGACCAGCTCGCGATACGGGGCGATCAGCGCCTGCCCATAGGGCCGCAGGATGTTTTCGGAGGCCTTGACCTCGTTATTCCAGGCGGTTCCAATCCGGTCAGCCGCAGCGTAGAAGGCATCATCCAGCCCCCGCCTGTGATAGGCGCTCCAAAGGGCACTCCACGCAGCGGAGGCGCGCTGGCCGGCTTCGGAATAACGCACCCAATGCTGCTGCTCCGCCTTGCGGTAATCCGCCATTTTCAGGTCATACTGTTTCTGCAACGGCAATATCTTGCCGCTGAGGTCCTTCAACCAGTCGGAAATCAATATGTAGTAATTGTCGGGATCGCCACCGTCTTCCACAGCCTTGGCATAGGAGTCCATCTGGCCGACAATCGCGTCCACCTCACCGGACCACTCTCCGGGCTGAAGGGGCGCAATCGGGGTCATGCCGAAAATCCAGGTCCCCAGGGCAATGACATGCTTCGGTTTTGACGCTTCCTCGCGGGCTTCCTGCAACAGTTTTTCCTGCTGCGCCTGGAATGCGTTGCGCGCCTGTTCATCCAGTCCGTCCGAGGCCTTGCGGACCGCCAGCCGGTACTCCTCCATCCGCTTCTGGTTCTTTTCCAGCAGTTGCTCCACCTGATGGATTTCGCGGACCGCGTCCGCCAGCACCTCAAGGCTCTTTTCCACCTCCTGGCGGCGACGCAACAGCACCTCTTTCATGCCGGCCAGCGCCTTGGCCTGTTGCGCCAGCGACTCCGCGCCATAATAAAGATTGATCATGGCGTTGAAGGTGGAAACCCCGCCATAGACCAGCCCCGCCGTGGCCAGTCCCGGCGGTCCGAAGTAGGCCCCCAGCACAATCACCCCGGCTTCACCGGCCAACTGCTTTTCATCCGGCAGGAATCCTTCCAGGGTATCGCCGACCAACTCCTGATTGGCGCGCAGCAACTTCATGTCCACTTTCGCCAGCATGTCATTTAATTTCAGCAGTTTGCCGCGCTCGCGGTTAGCCAGATCAATCCACTCCCGCTTTTTATTGCGCGCCAGCGTCAGGTTACCGTCAAAAGGATGACCCAGGCTGATCTCCGGCAAACGGTAGGAGGGGTTCGCCCGCAGCAACAGGCCTGCGCTGCGGCTCATCTGCTCCCGTGAGTTTTCAATGGTTTGGCCCAAGTCCATCATTTTCTGATCAACTTTTTCCCAGGCCTGCATTTCACCGTATTTGGCATCCAGCGCCTCGCGCAGCACCTGCCCCACCGCCGCTTCGTCCATGCGGATACGGTCTTGGCTCGCCTGCAGATCCACTTCCGCCTGCAAATAGTCCGCATAGTCATCCGCGCGGGCCATACCGCCGGCCAAACCGGTGATGGCCAGCAGAATCAACACCAACATCCGCCAGCAGATCGTCCGCCGCAACTCCTGAATATAATCGCGCATCATGGCTTCACCCCCGGCGCCTGCCAGATCACGTTGTCGCCCAGCATCCGCAGGGTTTTCTCCAGCTCCTCCACCGGATCAGCCCCCGAAAGCGACAGGGTGTAGACGTGTTGGCCATGCCGCAGTGCCAGCACCGCCAAGGAAGTCCGGACTTGACCGGCGCTGGCGGAGGCCATGGCCACCCACCCACCGTCAGCGCCGGCTAGCGGACGCACCTGCAACACCGGAACGTCAAGCCAAGGCGAAAGCGCCACGCCGGACGGCGCTGACTTGAGAAAATCCTGTTGCTGTCTGGCCAGGACGGCACGTTGCGCGATGGCGTCATCCGTGAACATTCCCGGCGGCATGGCGGCCCGGATGCGGGCCATCGCCAAGGCCTTCGGGTCCGCCGCCGCCTGAGCCTGTATCACCAGCCTCATCGGCTCCGCCAACCGCGACAGGCCATCCGCATGCCGCTGCCATCCCGGCGGCGGCAACAGCCAGAGGTTTTCCACCCTTACCGCCCGATTCGCCATGCCTTGCAATGCCGCCTCCAGCAACGGCCCTTTCATCCCCTGCTGACGGGCGGACAGATAGGCCTGGAGCGCCATCCGGTACTCACCCGCCTGCTCACGCACCTGCCCCAGAAGGAACTGGTTTTCCGCGGAAGGAGTCTTCGCCACCACAGTGGTCAGGAACGCATCCGCCAACCGGAATTGACCGCTTTGCCGCAGGAGACGCACCGCCTCACGCGCCAGGTTTTCATCCCCGGGAAAGCGGCCCGCGCCCCGCAAGGCGACGGTCGCCGCCCCCGCGACATCCCCCGCCTTTTCCAGACCGGCCGCCCAGGCGCGCACGGCAGACACCGAGTCCTCCTTCCACGCGCTTGCAACGGGGCCGGGCAACACCTGGGCGGCGGGGACCTGATC
>CAZPZK010000423.1:0-2952 GCA_964591095.1 uncultured Moraxellaceae bacterium
GGCGAGGGCCGCAGCAACAAGCAGAAGACGCTGGAAGTGAAGATCCCCGCCGGCGTCGATACCGGTGACAAGATCCGCCTGGCCGGCGAGGGCGAGGCCGGCGCCAACGGCATGCCGGCGGGCAATCTCTATGTACAGGTAGTAGTGAAGGAGCATGCCATCTTCAAGCGGGATGGCGCCGACCTCTTTTGCGAGGTGCCGGTCAGCTTTGTCGAGGCGACGCTGGGTGGCGAGATCGAGGTGCCGACCCTGGATGGCCGCGTCAAGCTCAAGGTGCCGGAGGGCACGCAGACCGGCAAGATGTTCCGTTTGCGCGGCAAGGGCATCAAGCCGGTGCGCGGCTACGAGCCGGGCGACCTGTTGTGCCAGATCAAGGTCGAAACGCCGGTCAACCTGACCGGCCGCCAGAAAGAACTGCTGCGCGAATTCCAGGAATCGCTGGAAGGCAATGACAAGCACTCCCCGAACAAGAAGTCGTTCTGGGAGGGGTTCAAGGACCTGTTCAGCTGACGGCGCGCCGCTAAGCCCGATGGCCGGACCTGTGTCCGGCCTTTTTTTTGATCTTTCCGGTCACAGGGCGGCCAACAGGCCGTCACGTCGCGATTGCCGCTTGCCTGCCCGCGTCAACACTGGCAGGCTTGACACTTCATGGAACCGCGCAGGAGACCGCCAACATGACTACCCGTATCGCCATTTGCGGCGCCGCCGGCCGGATGGGCCGCGCCCTCATTCACGCCGTCAATAATCGTACTGACGTCAAGCTCACCGCCGCCATCGAGCGTCCCGGCAGTTCGCTCATCGGGGCGGATGCCGGTGAAATGGCGGCGCTCGACCGAATGAATGTCGTCATCAACAGCTCGCTGGCCAGTCAGATTGACCTGGTGGATGTGGCCATCGATTTCTCCACGCCGTCGGCTACCATCGCCGAAGTAGCGCTGTGCCGCCAGGAGGGCAAGGGCATCGTCATTGGCACCACCGGGCTCAGCGAGGAACAGAAGGATTACCTGATCGAGGCCAGCCAGGATATTCCGATTGTCTATTCCGGCAACTACTCGGTCGGGGTGAACGTGTCGCTGAAGCTGCTGGAGCTGGCGGCCAAGGCCTTCGGCGATACCGTCGACATCGAGATCCTGGAAGCCCACCATCGCTACAAGGTGGACGCGCCCTCCGGCACCGCGCTGATGCTGGGTGAAGCGGTGGCCGGCGCGCTGGGACGCAATCTCAAGGATGTCGCTGTCTACGAGCGCTTTGGCCATACCGGCCAGCGTGAGCGTCAGAGCATCGGTTTCCAGACCATTCGCGGCGGGGATGTCGTTGGCGACCATACCGTGATGTTCATGGGCGAGGGCGAGCGCGTGGAAATCCGGCATATCGCCACCAGCCGGATGAATTTCGCCAATGGCGCTGTGCGGGCGGCGGCCTGGATCGGCAGCCGCAAGGCCGGTCTTTACGACATGCGTGACGTACTGGGCCTGCGCTAGACGGGCAAGTGTCTTCCCCAAAAAAAACGGGGTGCCGGAGTCAGCCGGACACCCCAGGGGTGACATGCATCTTATAGTTACTGCGTTGTTCCCCATTCTGTACAGTCGTGCAGGCACAGAATTGACCTGAAGCGCCATCAATCTTTGCATTTCGCGCCAACATTGCCTTTCCAGCTGACGTTCACTACCAAGAATTTTTTCTGTCATGGGGTATGCTAGAACGGTTAAACCTGCGTCTTTGACAGGTCAGGCGGCCCTACCGCCCCGATTGGCATACTCATAACAAGAAAGGGGATCGATCATGTTCGGCGGGCTTTTCGTCACGGCATCGATGCTGGGCATGTTGCGCGACTATATTGAACTCAACCATCTGCATGTACCCGAGTGCCTGCAGGCGATGGAGAAGTATTCTCCCACCAGTCGCCTCTCTCTTGATGAATGGTCGCAGTTACTGCAAATGATCGCCGCCCGCAGCCCCCGCCCGGCGCTGGGTCTGGCCATAGGCGCCTGCGTGGCGCCCAAGCATGTCGGCATCATCGGTTATATGGCCTTGTCCTGCAGCACGGTCGGCGAAGCCCTGTTGCGGTACGCGCGTTACCAGCGCCTGGTTTATGACGGCAATCCCGGCAGTGTCATCGCCGACGGCGACGCCATCGAGATCCGCTGGGGCGTGGAACGCGGCGTGCCGGGGCCGCTGGTGGATGAAACGGCCATTTCCCTGTTCATCAGCTATGTCCGTTTTCTGGTGGAGGAGCCGCTTAAGCCGTTACTGGTGACCTTTGTCAATCCTCCTCCCGCCGACATCACGCCATATACCGAGTTTTTTGGCTGTCCGGTGCAGTTTGCCGATACGGTGACGCGCGTGCGCTTTCCGCTGTCGCACATGACCCGGGAGTTAAGGCAGCGCGATCCGGCGTTGATGGAGTTGCTCTCCCAGCAGGCGGAGGCGTTGCTGGTGGCCTTGCCGGCGGCGGATTCGTTCTATGACCGCTTGCGTTCGTCGATCGTGCGCTGCATCCATGACGGCAATCCCGACTTGCCGTCGGTGGCGGGGATGATGGCGATGTCGACGCGCACCTTGCAGCGCCGCTTGCAGGAGAAGGAACTGGAGTTCAACCTGGTGCTGGACCGTATCCGCAGCGAGTTGGCGCAGCGCTATCTGGCCGACAAGCACCTGTCCTTCACGGATATTGCGTTGCTGTTGGGCTATTCGGAACAGAGCGCCTTTACCCGCGCCTTCAAGCGCTGGTTCGGGGTTACCCCGCGTGATTTCAAGCGGGGCATGGGGCGTTAGGCCGGGCGCTCAGGAGGTGGGGGGCTTCCCGCTGTCGGTCGGGGCGGCGGTTTCCGGCGCCGTGGACGGGGATTGCAGCAGGTAACCGCCGTCAACGCGTACAAAACGCACTTCGTTGCACTTTTTCTTCTTGTGCTTGCCATCGCGGGAAATCGTGATCTGGTTGCTGTCCGTGTC
>CAZPZK010000424.1:0-2944 GCA_964591095.1 uncultured Moraxellaceae bacterium
CAGTTGGGAGGCGTGGACATTCCAAAGTCTTTGATGCAGCTTCAGCAAAGGCTGGACCGGGAGCGGGTGTACCGTCGCTATGACCTGAACCTGCCGTTAATGGCGGAAATGATCGGGCTGACCCCGCACCAGTTATCCGAACTGATCAACACGCATTTGGGCATGAACTTCACCCGGCTGGTGAAGATGCACCGGATCCGCGAGGCCAAGGACTTGCTGGTCAACCGGCCTTCAACTTCGGCGCTGGATATCGGGCTCAGTGTCGGTTTTACGTCACTTTCGGCGTTCTATGCCGCCTTCCGCGAACTGGAGGGCATGGCGCCCGGCCAATTCCGCAAACAGGCAAAATCATCCGCAACTGATTGATTGCAGTTGCAGATTTATAATTCCGCAAACATTTCCTATAAGCCCGGAAGCGTGAATCCGTGGGTTGCCGCAGTATGAAGGCAATCCCAAACGGAGAACCGCCATGTCGATGCTGCTTGATTATTCCCTGCTGAAAACCCTCCATATCATCAGTTCCACCCTGTTGTTCGGCACCGGGCTGGGCACCTTCTTTTTTATGGTGATGGCCACCCGCACCGGCAATGTGGAGGCGCTGAAAGTCACGACCCGCACGGTGGTGATAGCCGATTTTGTCTTTACCACGCCTGCGGTGATCGTCCAGCTGTTGACAGGTTTGCTGTTGATGCAACGGATCGGCATTTCCTGGCAGTCCGAGTGGTTCGGGGTGGTGATTTCCTTGTTCTGCTTTGTTGGCGCGCTGTGGCTACCCGTGGTCTGGATTCAACTGAAGCTGCGCAAGTTGATGGCGGATCTGTCGCCGGGCGCCCCTTTACCCGAGGACTTTGTCATCTGGGTTCGGCGTTGGGAGCGGATGGGCTATCCAGCCGGGATCGCCATGATCGGACTGTTCATGATGATGGTCTACAAACCCTTTCTGGGCTGAAACCAAAGAGAATGATCATGAATATCCTGATTACCGGCGCCAGCGGCTTTATCGGCCATAACCTTGGCAGGCGTTTGCAGGCTGATGGTCACCACATCCTGGCCTGTGTACGCAACCCGGAGGCGGGGCGGGTGAATGATCCGGAATGGCAGTGGTTGGCCAGTGATTTTGGCAAGGATGATAGTGCCGACGTCTGGTTCCCCCGGCTGGAGGGCGTGGATGTGGTGATCAATGCCGTTGGTATCATCATTGAGCGAAGGGATGCCCGGTTCGAGACCATACAGGCCTCGACGCCAATCGCCTTGTTCAAGGCTTGCCTGCAGCGTGGCATCAAGGTGCTGCAGGTTTCTGCCATGGGGGCCGATGATACGCATGTCACGGTCCCATTTCTGGCCAGTAAAAAACAGGCGGACGACTTCCTTTGGAACCATTCCACGAACGGCCAGATTGTGTATCCCAGTGTGGTGATCGGACGGGGGGGAGACAGCACAGCGCTGTTCATGCAATTGGCGGCACTGCCGGTGACTCCGCTGATTGGTCGTGGCGACCTGAAGTTGAACCCGGTGCATGTGGATGACTTGTGCGCGGTGGTGAGTTACTTGGTCGCGCATTGGCCTGAAGAAAAGCAGCGACACTCCATCAGCGGTGATGAGATTTTTAGCTTTCGTGAGTTGCTGGAGTTGATGCGTGACTGGCTGGGTATGGGAAAGGCGATTCTCATCCCTGTGCCGTTACCGGTTATGCGTCTGGCCGCCGGAGTCAGCGGTTTCTTGAAGATGGGAGCGTTGAACCAGGACAATCTTGAGTTGCTGCTGGAGTCCAGGCTGCCGGCGCCGACGTCCCTCCCGGCCGGACAATTGGGTTTGCCCGCCCGCATGCGGTTGTCACCGGCTACGGCGGCGGATATCTGGCTGGCGCGATTCAGCGGGATTTTTCCCGTGTTGTGGTTGTCACTGGCGATGTTGTGGATTTTTACGGGCCTGACTTCAGCTGTTTTTGCAGTGGATTCCGGGTTTGCCTTGCTGGATAAAGCCGGGATTCCTGAGTGGCTGGCTCCGTGGGCAGTGTATGGCGGGGCTGCGGTGGATATGCTGTTGGGCCTGCTGTTGCTGGGCCGATTCCGGGTGAAATCCGTGTTGCAGGCTCAGATGGCAATGATGTTGGCCTACATGGGTATTGTTTCGGTAATTTTGCCCCAAGAGTGGCTGAATCCCTTGGGGCCCATCACCAAGAATCTGCCGCTACTGGCAGCGACCTGGATCTTGTTGGCGTATGAAAGCGTTAGACATCCCTAAGTGCTTAAAACACCATCACATGGTCAACCAGATAGCGCCTTCACGACAGACCAATAGGCGAGGGGGGGAAGTCCATGATTACGTCCGGCTGGAAAGAGTGAAGAGCGATTGGCGCTTAGGCTATACTCGGGCAGATATAAGCATCCTTGGGAGCCGGTCATGGCGACGGCGGAGTCAATCCGATTGATCAGTGAAGCGGAATATCTGGCTAACGAAGCGCTTTCCGAGGTTCGGCACGAGTTTGTGGATGGCTATGTTTTTGCCATGACGGGGGCCAGCAACAACCATAATCTGATTGCAACGAACGTGTTGGTGGCTTTTGCCAATCACCTCAAGGGAAAGCCTTGCCGTCCGTATATGTCCGACATGAAGGTACGGGTGGGCAGCCGGTATTTCTATCCCGATGTGATGGTGGATTGCAGCCAGTCTCCCGGCGATGCCCTGTTCATGGAAACCCCCCGGATTATTGTCGAGGTGCTGTCGAAATCCACCCGTCGCCACGATCAGGTTGCCAAGCGCATGGCATATCGGGAGATAGCCACGCTGGAAGAGTATGTGTTGATCGAGCAGGACTTTGTGGAGGTGGAAGTGCTGCGGCGCGGCGCAGGCTGGGAGCCAGAACTGTTTTATCTGGGGGATGAGGTTTCATTGCTGTCGGGGAATTTGAAACTGTCGGTGGCGGATATCTCTGAGCGCGTGC
>CAZPZK010000425.1:0-2928 GCA_964591095.1 uncultured Moraxellaceae bacterium
ATAACAAGCATGCCCGTCCGTGATCATTTTACAGGGGAGACTTCTTAGCATGCAAAACACGCATTCCGCCGCGCGTCGCTGGCTGGTCGGTATCGTTTGCGCCGTATCGGTGCAATCCGCATGGGCTGCGGCCACGGCCGTCGATTTCTCGGTCCTGGTGGAACAGAACGCCAAGGCGGTCGTCAATATCAGCGCTTCTACCAAGGGGAGAAAGAAAGGGGGGCAGGCCCAGCAGCAACAGGTGCCGGACATGCTCAAGCGCTTTTTCGGGGAAGATTTCGGCGCTCCCCAGCGTGACAAGCAATCCTTTGGCTCGGGCTTCATCATCTCCAAGGACGGCTACGTCCTGACCAATAATCATGTTGTCGCGGAGTCCGACACCGTGCTGATCCGTCTGAATGATCGGCGTGAACTCGAAGCGGAGGTCGTTGGAACCGATGAGCGCACGGATGTCGCCTTGTTGAAGATCAAGGCTGAGAACCTGCCAATCGTCAAGATCGGGGACCCCGACAAGCTCAAGGTCGGCCAACCGGTGCTGGCCATCGGTTCGCCCTTTGGTTTTGATTACTCGGCCACGGCCGGTATTGTCAGCGCCAAATCCCGGGCGTTGCCCAACGAATCCTATGTGCCCTTCATCCAGACGGATGTGGCCATCAATCCCGGCAACTCCGGGGGTCCCTTGTTCAATGCCGATGGCGAAGTTATTGGCATCAATTCCCAGATTTACAGCCGTTCAGGAGGGTACATGGGCTTGGCATTCGCCATTCCCATTGACGTCGCAATGGAGGTTGCCGACCAGTTGAAGACCAGTGGCAAGGTGTCCCGAGGCTATCTGGGAGTCGTGGTCCAGGACATTGATCGCGATCTGGCCGAAGCCTATGGCTTATCCAAGCCGGCCGGCGCCCTGGTTGCCAAGGTTATCCCCGAAACTCCCGCCGAGAAGGCCGGCCTGAAGGAAGGGGATGTCATCACCGCTTTTGATGGTCATGAAATCGGGTTGTCTTCCGAATTGCCGCAAATGATCGGTCGCGCCAAGGTGGGTAAAAAGACTCCCTTGTCCGTTCTGCGGGACGGCAAACCCCTGACCCTGACGTTCGAAGTCGCGGCCTTGCCCGCGGATGAAGACGAGGAGGGCTCTGCTGCGGGTGAACCGGATATTGCCAGCCTCCAGATCAATATCCGCAATCTGACGGAGCAGGAAAAGACGCAATTCAAGATCGACAGCGGTGTCGTTGTGGCGCAGGTTGCCGATGGCGTGGCGGCAGAGGCCGGAGTCCGTTCCGGGGACATCATTCACAAGCTGAATGGCCAGCCAGTCAAGGATACCAAGGCTTTTGTGGCGATCGCCCGCAAATTGCCGGTGGATAAGGCCGTGCCCATGCTCATTTCCCGTCGCGGACAGCCGATGATCGTGGCGCTCCGCCTGGAAGGCAAGGAATCGCCCGGCAAGAAAAAACGCTGAGGTCTGATCTTCCGCTATCGCCAACCGGAGCCCATAAGGCTCCGGTTGGTTATTTTGGGCGGCAAAAAGTACTTGAATTCAAAGAGGGAGTGTCGCGCTTTACTGGTTTTGTCATGCCTTATCCGCTAGAATATGCACCGCTTTTTCCGCACCTTTGCCAACGCCGGCAGGGTTATTTCCTAGGGAAATAGCCCACATTTATCGCTTTATTTCCCCGACTTTTTTGCTTAGTCTCTCCCAATGCTGGTAGCAGACAGAACACGACGACGTGTTCAATGGCTGCATGGCGGCCGCTTGCCTTCACCCAGGTCAACCGGTCCCTCCAATAATACAGTCAGTTTGCCGCAATACACTGGCGGTGATGATGGTTGCAGGTGCTTACCCAGCGCTTGCGTGTCATTCATAAGTCGCTTCCCCATGGAAAGCGAGGAATTGAAACCATGCAAAATGGAAACATGCTGCAGCAATGGGGGCTGTCCCAGCTCTCGGCTGAAAATGCAGCCTATGTAGAAGATCTATACGAGCAATATTTGCTGTCTCCCCAATCCGTTCCGGACGACTGGCGCAGTTATTTCGACAAGTTACCCCGCATCAACGGCCTTGAGCAGGACATGCCGCACAAGAATGTGCGCGAGCAATTCCTGTTGCTGGGGCGCAACAGCTCCCGCGTCCAGCCGATGCAGGTCAGCAGTGTCAGTACCGAACACGAGCGCCGGCAGGTTGGCGTTCTGCAACTGATTGCGGCCTACCGCAATCGCGGTCACCAGAAAGCCCGGCTGGACCCGCTGGGCCTGATGCAGCGCGAGGCGGTCCCCGACCTCGAGCTGTCCGCCCACGGCCTGTCCCGCTCCGACTTCAATACCGTCTTCCAGACCGGCAACCTCGCCATCAACAAGTCCGAAGCCACGCTGGGCGAGATGGTTGAGGCCATGGAAGCCACGTACTGTGGCTCCATCGGTGCGGAATACATGCATATTGTCGATACCGCCGAGAAGCGCTGGATCCAGCAGCGTCTCGAAAGTGTGCGCGGCAAGCCCCAATTCACTGCCGAGGCCCGCAAGCACATCCTGGAACGTCTGACGGCCGCCGAAGGCCTGGAAAAGTTTCTGGGCAGCAAGTATGTCGGCGCCAAGCGTTTCGGCTTGGAAGGCGGAGAAAGTTTCATTCCGCTGGTGGATGAAATCATCCAGCGTTCCGGCGGCATGGGCACCAAGGAAATCGTGATCGGCATGGCCCACCGCGGCCGGCTGAATCTGCTGGTCAACATCCTCGGCAAGAATCCTGCCGACTTGTTTGACGAATTTGAAGGCAAGACCTTCAACAAGCAGGGTTCCGGCGATGTCAAATATCACCAGGGGTTCTCGTCCAATGTGATGACTCAGGGCGGAGAGCTGCATTTGGCGCTGGCATTCAACCCGTCACACCTGGAAATTGTTTCGCCGGTGGTGGAGGGATCAGTCCGCGCC
>CAZPZK010000426.1:0-2917 GCA_964591095.1 uncultured Moraxellaceae bacterium
CCTGCGTTCCGTGGTCCTCTACTTCCAGTACCGCAAGCATTTACGCCCGGCGGCCTGATTTTTCAGATTATTTTCCATTGCATTGACGCGCGTCAGTCCCTCCGGGGACTGACCAGGGTTACTTTTGCCTTCAGTTAGGCTAATCGCGAGGTGTCTCTATGAAAAAGTTACTGGCTGTATCCGTGATGGTGGCCTCGGCCTGTCCCACCCTGGGCATGGCGGAAGGTCTGGATGATGTGATGACCGCGCTCAGCGGCGGCAAATCTTCCCTGGAACTGCGTCTGCGCGCCGAGCAGGTGGATGACTCCGGCAAGAAGGAAACCGCCAACGCCACGACACTGCGCACCGTGCTGGGCTACAAGACAGCCGACTACCAGGGCTTTACCGGATTGGTTGAATTCGAGAATGTCAGCGACTTCGGTCAGGATGACTATAACGACGGCGTGACCGCCAGCGCCACGCGCAAGACCTTCCCCGTCATTGCCGATGTGATGGTAACGCAGGTCAACCAGGCCTTCCTCGAAGGCTACGGCGTCAAGCTGGGGCGGCAAAAGCTGGTGCTGGACAACGCCCGCTTTATCGGCGATGTCGGCTGGCGGCAGAATGACCAGACATTTGATGCCCTGAGCTACACCAACAAGGTACTGATCCCGGCCACGACCTTCACCCTGGCCTATGTCAACAAGGTCAATCCCATCCAGGGCATGAGCCTGGCCCGCAACGTCAACGCGCCGATGGCCAACATCCGCTACAGCAAGGTCTTTGCCAACTGGGGCATCACCGCATCCGGCTTCTACTACGCGGTGGAAGAAGAAGAAACCCTGGCCGCCACCAGTCCGCTGACGTCCTTCCAGCATACCGGCGCGCGGGTTGAAGGCTCGGTGGGCGATGCCCTCTATGAAGTTTCCTTCGCCAAGCAGGGAGATTACAAGGACGGAACCGCGACGCTGGACGCCGACTACACCGACCTGCAACTGGGCTACAAATTCGGTCCGGTCACTGTCAAGGCGCAATACGAAGTGATGGAGCCGGGGTTCAAGACCCCGCTGGCGACCCTGCACGCCTTCAACGGTTGGGCGGACCGCTTTCTCGCCACGCCCGGCAAGGGTCTGGAAGACACCAACCTCAAGCTGCTGGCCAAGTACTGGGGTCTCAACTTTGTCCTGGCGGCGCACAGCTTCCAGTCCAACAGCGGCGGTCTCGACTTCGGTAAGGAAATCGACTTCTCGGTGATGAAACCGGTCAACCGCAACCTGTCGCTGCTGCTGAAGTACGCCGACTACCAATCGGATGACGTCACGATGACGCTGGCCGGAACCACCAAGAATACCGATCTGACCAAGACCTGGTTGCAGGTGGCCTACAAGTTCTGATCCTTCCCGCCGCATTACAACAACCGTCAAAACAACAAGAAAACACAGCGTTGAATCACGGAGGCCGTCGCAAGACGGCTCTTTTTTTGGAAGGACGTCACCAGTAGGAAGCGGAAGGTCCGGGTGATACGATGGGAGTCTTTCAGAAACCCGGTTCGGGTTTGCCTCCCGCCATCGATTCCCTGCAAGGAAACCTATCCGTGATGTCCGCCAAGCCGCTGGTTGCCCTGACCCTGCTGGGAAGCCTGCTCAGCGCCTGCGCCGTGGCGCCGGTCAAGACCGCTCCCGAGATCAGACCCGCGCCTGCGTTGCCCGTGATTCCGCCACCGACTCCGCCGATCCCGCCCGCAGCGACGGAACAGCCCGCGCCGCCACCGGCGAACACGCCGGTCCAGACGCCAACCGCGCCAACGCCGCCCGTGATTCCGCCCCCCGCCAAACCCGACGAGGCCGCCGCCCGGCTGCTGTTGCAGACACTGCTGCCCGACGGTATCCGCGACCGCACCGGCTGGCGCAATGACATCCTGTCCGCCTTCACGGGGCTGGGTATTCCTTACGAAGCACCTTATTTTTGCGCCGCCATTGCCGTGATCGAGCAGGAGTCCACATGGCAGGCTGATCCGGTGGTGCCCAATCTTGACCGCATTGTCTGGCGGGAAATCGAAAAGCGGGCGGGGAAGTACCATCTGCCCATGCTGGCGGTGAAGACCGCCTTTCTGACGCCATCGCCGGATGGACGCAGCTACAAGGCGCGTATCGATGCCTTACGCACCGAAACCGAAATGAACGCGTTGTTTGAGGACATGGCGGCGGATGCACGCAAATTGAGACTCCCCCTGTCGCTGAAAAATCCGATCCGCACTGGCGGTCCGATGCAGGTCAGCGTGGAATTCGCCGAGAGCCATGTGCGGGTCTGGCCCTATCCCTACCGTCACAAGGGCAGCATTCGCTCCGAAGTGTTCAGCCGACGCGGCGGGCTGTATTTCGGGATAGCCATGCTGTTGCAGTACCGGGTCAATTACCCCGACATGAGTTACCGTTTTGCCGATTACAACGCCGGGCGCTACAGCAGCCGCAACGCGGCTTTCCAGGCGGCGGTGGGGAAACTGAGCGGGCAGAAGTTGGTGCTGGATGGTGACCTGCTGAGCTATGAAAGCCGCGGGACCAGCACCACGCAGAAGCAGTTGTTGAAGCTGGCGTCACGGCTGAAACTCAGCGCGCCGGCGATCGAGCGCGACCTGAAGCTGGAAAAATCCGAGGTCTTCAGCCAAACCCCCTTGTATAAGCGGGTGTTTGAAGAAGCGGCGGCGCAGACCGGCCGGCCCTTGCCGCAAGCGGTGATGCCGCAGATCCGCCTGAGCAGCCCGAAGATCACGCGCAAGCTGACCACGGAGTGGTTTGCCAAGCGCGTGGACGGGCGGTACAAGACGTGTCTGGCCAGGCTTCCCGACGCTTAGCAAGGAAAAGAGGGACAGAGCGAGATTGTCTGCAAATAGCGGCTGCAGTGAAACCTGTTTGCGGTTATCGGTGACAATGCACCGAGA
>CAZPZK010000427.1:0-2903 GCA_964591095.1 uncultured Moraxellaceae bacterium
GCTTGCCGCCCTTCTCGAAGGTTTCCACCAGCGAACCGGTCATCAGGCCCAGCCAGTTACTGTAGCCTTCCACCTTCTCTTCCGCATCCACGGCGGCCACGGAATCTTCCAGATCCTGAATCGTGGTCACGGCGGCTTCGATCAGCAGGTCATTGACATGGGCGGAGTCATCCTTGCCGACGTGGTGCACGGGATCAACCTGGATTTCGACATGCAGGCCGTTGTTCTTCAGCAGGATACCGGTCGGCGCATTGCTGTTGCCGGTATAGCCGGCAAACTGGGCAGGATTTTTCAGGCCGGTTTTGGAGCCGTCATTCAGGCTGACCACCAGTTGACCGTTTTCCACCGCATAAAGGTTGGAATCCACGTGCGAGCCGGCGGCCAGCGGGAAGGTGTCGTTCAGGAACTGGCGGGCAAAGGCGATGACCTTGTTGCCGCGCGCCGGGTTATAACCCTTGCCCTTGTCGGCGCCGCCTTCCTCGGAAATGACGTCGGTGCCGTACAGGGCGTCATACAGAGAACCCCAGCGGGCATTGGCGGCATTGAGGGCGTAACGGGCGTTGCGCACCGGCACCACCAGTTGCGGACCGGCCAGCACGGCCAGTTCTTCATCCACGTTTTGCGTGCCGATGCTGAAATCCGGGCCTTCCGGCACCAGATAACCGATCTCCTGCAGGAACGCCTTGTATTCGGCGCGCGGGAAAGAAGGGTTGGCGCGATGCCAGGCGTCAATTTTGGCCTGCAGATCTTCGCGCTTGGCCAGCAGCGCCTTGTTCTTGGGCGTCAGTTCGGTTACGACCTGCTCAAAAGCGCTCCAGTAGGCATCAACCTCCACGCCGGATCCCGGGATGGCCTGGTTGGCAATGAAGTCATACAGTTCCTTGGCAATGGCCAGGTTACCGCGCTGGATACGTTCGGTCGTCATGAAGTTCACCTGATGGCAGTGAGCGGGGAAAATTGGAAGGGCGATATTGTAGCGAAAAAGCCGCCCGGAAACCATTTCCGGGCGTCATTAGTTCAGTCTTCGTAACGGGTGGGAAAATGGTTGTGGATAACGGACCGTTCTTCCAGCCGCCGCTCCTCGTCAATCAACTGGCGGGCGACAAACAGGATCAGCTGCCGCAGCCAGCGATGGGCGGGATGGTGGTGCAGCAACGGGCACCAGGCCATTTTCAATTCGAATTCGGGTATATAAAATGGCGGCTCCTTGATCACCAGCCGCAGGTTCTGCGCCTGCAGGCGGGCAACGCGCGTCGGCAGCGTCGCGATCAGGTCGGCGTTGGCGGCCAGCAGCGCGGGCATCTGGTAGTGCCGGGTAAAGATGCTGATCTTGCGCTTCTTGCCGATGCGGGCCAGCGCCTGGTCAATCCAGCCCAGACCGCCGGATTTTTCCGGATTGACGCCAAAGCCGACGCCCATGCCGGTCTTGCTGACCCAGATATGCTGCGCCTCCAGGTATGAGCGCAGGTTGAAGTGATCAATGATCTCGCTGTCCCGGTGCAGCAGGCAGGAAAAGCTGTCCTGCCACACCAGCACCTGATGGAAGGATTGCGGGATTTCATTGAAGCGGTTGATGGCCATGTCCACCTTGCCCTGCTCCATGTCGCGGTAGCTGACATCCGAGGGGGTCAGGAAGTCCAGCACGACATTGGGCGCCTCCGAGCGCATGGCCTTGACCAGCGCCGGGATCAGGGTGGCTTCCGCATAATCGGAGGCCATGATGCGGAACACCCGGTTGCTGCTGAGCGGCCGGAATTCGGTGCGCGGTTCCAGGATCTGGCTCAGGTCGGACAATACTTCGCGGATGCTGGGCTGCAGTTCCAGCGCCCGTTCGGTCGGCGTCATGCCTTCGCTGGAACGGATCAGCAGCGGATCATTGAACAGCGTGCGCAGGCGGCGCAGGATGTTGGACATCGCCGGTTGGGTGACTCCCAATTGCTCCGCCGCCCGCGTGACGTTTTTTTCCCTAAGCAAAACATCGAGATACGTCAGCAGGTTCAGGTCGACACGCTCAAGATTCATGAAATAAATACCGAAGATCAATCTGATAAATTAGCTAAATTATGCCACAAACTTTAGACTGCGCCCATTCTCGTTGATACGACTTTTGTCCAAGGCAAAGGGCGTTTCGGCATCAACCCACCAGCAACAGGAAAACGTCATGACTACGTACGCCTCTGCACTCGAACACGTCCGCGCCGTCAAGGCCAAGCTCGGCGGCACTTGGGATGCCATCCACCCGGAAGATGCTGCCCGCATGATCGTGCAGAACCGTTTCCGCACCGGTCTGGACATCGCCAAGTACACCGCCGCCATCATGCGCAAGGACATGGCCGAGTACGATGCTGACAGCAGCAAGTACACCCAGTCGCTGGGTTGCTGGCACGGTTTTGTCGCCCAACAGAAGATGATTGCCAACAAGAAGTACTTCGGCACCACGTCCAAGAAGTACATCTACCTGTCCGGCTGGATGGTTGCCGCCCTGCGTTCCGATTTCGGCCCGCTGCCCGACCAGTCCATGCACGAAAAGACCGCCGTGCCGGCCCTGATCGAAGAGATCTACACCTTCCTGCGCCAGGCTGACGCACGCGAACTGAACGACCTGTTCCGCGCCCTGCAGAAGGCCGAAGCTTCCGGCGACAAGGCCAAGATCGCCGAAGCCGAAGCCAAGATCAACGGCTTCCAGACGCACGTGGTGCCCATCATTGCCGACATCGATGCCGGTTTCGGCAACGAAGAAGCCACCTACCTGCTGACCAAGAAGATGATCGAAGCCGGCGCTTGCGCCATCCAGATCGAAAACCAGGTCTCCGACGCCAAGCAGTGCGGTCACCAGGCCGGCAAGGTCACCGTGCCGCACGAAGACTTCCTGTCGAAGATCAACGCCGTGCGTCTGGCCTTCC
>CAZPZK010000428.1:0-2902 GCA_964591095.1 uncultured Moraxellaceae bacterium
AGCGTCGCGCCACGCGGGGCACCCTGGGGGAAGGGCCGGTGAACCGGCTGCCGGTGTTGTCCAGCGAAAGATCCGCCAGGGTGCGGCGCCCCTCCGGAACCGTCACCACCAGCTGCGTTGACCCCAGCTCCTCACCGGCCTGCAAGGCGCCCTGAACGCGTCCGACTCCCGGCAGGTTGCCCGCCAGCAACAGCGCCCTGTTGACCTTGCCGGTATCCATCAACTGGCCGGGCTTGATCTGACCTTCAATAAGACGGGTCAACCGCTCATCGGCCACTTGTGAACGATTGTTGATCACCACCCGGCCGAGACGGCCCTCCAGCACCCGGATCACCACCTCGCCATTCTGAACGGTTTGCGCCGGAAGATAGGCGCGCGCCACCGAATAACCGTGATGACGGTAAAAACGGGTGATCTGCCGCGCAGCCGCGGTCAGCTCATCCAGCGTTCTCTCGGAGTCAACCAGCGCATCCAGCAACGACTCCAGTTGCGCGGCGGGAAACACCGTACTGCCTTCGACACGAAAGGAAGCGACACGAATACGCGTGGAACCCGGCGTCACCGCCGATGCCGGCTTGTCGGCATCATCCGCCGCCAGCGGACTGGCGCGCGGAACCAGGGGTTGCGGCGCCAGCGGGGCCTGCAATTGCTGCAAGGTCTGACCGGCATCCGGCATATCAAAGGCCTGGGCCGAAACCGCCGGGACGAAAACCGCCACCAGCGCCAGTCCTTGCATCAGGGGAAACGGCTTGCTCATGTTCATGGGTATCCTGCGTCCTTAAAAGGTGTTCTCATCGTCATCATCATCATCCACGGACAACCCGTCGGGCAGATGGATGCCATCCCCCACCACCACCAGCAATCCGTTCTCGCCCAGGATCGGCGCGTCATCGTCCTGCGGCGGCACAATCACCGGATTTTCGAAATCCTCGGGGTCCGGCAGATCCTGCGGGTTGTTGACGAAGGGAATGCCGCCGTCCTCGCCTCCCGCCTGTGCCGCCTCCGTCACGGTCAACACGCCGGGCTGGAAGTCGATGGTGTAATTGGCCGCCAACAAGCCGCCGGGAACAATGGCGTAGAGACCGGGGCCGGACGCGGGCGTGGCCGTGGTGCTGAAACTCAACGAACCGGTAAGTCCGGACACATAATCACCCAGGGAGGTGGAAGCATCCGCATTGAAGAACGTGGCCCCCGACAAACCGGAGACATTGTCGCCAATCAGGAAGTTGTTGATATTGATGCTGAAACCCGGATCCGCCGCCCCGGCGGCGCGCGTGGCGTCATTGGCGTGAATCACCAGGGTGGCGGGAGTAATATCCGCGCTCAGCACCTGGCCGGACAGCGCATAGTTGCCCGCATCGGTGCCCGCGAGGTCATAACGCACGGTCACCGGCTTGTCGCTGCCCACGTTCTTGTCGGCAAACACGCCGACCGCCTGGGCCGTGACATCATCCCCTGCCAGCTTGCCCGACAACACACCGGTTTGCACCGGGGCGGCGACCGTCGCATCGTAGACCTTGTCCCGCGCCGTCGTGCCGGTGATTGTGAGCGTTCGGGGCGTAATATCCGCGGTCAGGGTCTCACCCGCCAACTGATAGTTGCCTCCCTCGCCGCCGGACAGCGTGTATGTGGTTGCCACGGCTTTTCCGGTGCCGACATGCCGACTATCGAAGGCACCAACAGCCCCCACCTGCACCGTATCGCCGGCAATCACCCCCTGCAACTGGCCAGCGACAACCGCTGCCGCCACGCCGCCGTCATACACCTTGCTCGTTGCGCTCGAACCGCTAATCGTCAGGGTTTTCGGGGTGATATTCCCGGTCAGCAGGGTGTCATCGATTGCATAGTAGTCCCCTGCTGAAACCCCGGTCAGGTTGTAGGTCGCGGTGACTTCCTTGCCGTTTCCAACATGGCGGTCCGCAAACAAAGCGCTCGCGCTGTCGATCGACACCTGATCTCCGGCCAGAACGCCGACCAGAGCGCCGACATTGACTTGTGCCGTCAACTGTCCGTCATAGACCTTGTCAGCCACGCTGCTGCCGACCACGCTCAGGTCGCGGGCATAGATATCCGCGGTCGTTTCGCTGTTGACCGACACCAGTCGGTAGTTGGCCATGTCAGCGCCACCCAGCGTACCGCTGACGAGGACGGTTTTGGCATCTCCCGCATGACGGTCGGTGAACTGTCCTGTCGTTGTCAGGTAGATATCGTCGGGATTTCCGCCTTCCCCATCAATCAGGTTGTCCAGATCCGCGTAGGTATCGGCCGTCGTCGTGCCATCATAGACTTTGCTGTCCGCAAAGATGCTGGCCGTGATATCCCGGATAAAGATATCCGCAGTATCGGAGCTGTTGGTGGAAACGGTGTAATTACCGGCATCCGCCCCCAGCAAGCGAACCTGCGAAAACGTAACTGTCTTATCCGTTCCGACATTCTTGTCGGCAAAGGCACCGCGAGCGCTCAGCGTGACAATGTCACCCGCCAGCACGCCATTCAGCGTGCGTTGAACGGTAGCCCCGGTATACGCGTCATAGATCTTGTCTTGCGCCACCAAGGAGCCGGTAATGGCAAGCTTGCTGATGGTTGCCCTCGTGGTGGCGTTGGCGACCACGAGATAATTGCCCGCATCCGAGCCGGCCAGGCTGTAGGACAGCGAAACCGTCTTGCTGCTGCCCGCGTTCTTGCTGGAGAAAGAACCGGAGATTGCGTCAAAACGGATATCATCCGCCCCCAGAACCCCGATCAGCGAACCGGAGGTCGTTGCGGCCGTCGTGCCGTCATAGACTTTGTCGTCCGCGATGATCAAACCGCTGATTTCGCGCGGTGTGATGTCGGCCAGCGCTTCCGTGTTCGCCTTCACCGTGTAGTTGCCGGCATCCGCGCCCGTCACGGTGTAGCCCAC
>CAZPZK010000429.1:0-2902 GCA_964591095.1 uncultured Moraxellaceae bacterium
GGGGACCGCATTGTCGCCATTGCCCAGGGCAATGAGGATTTTGTCGATGTCATCGGCTGGCGCATTGATGAAGTGGTTGACCTGATCCGCGGCCCCAAGGGCAGTCAGGTCCGCTTGCAGGTGATTCCCGCCAATACGGCGGACGAACACCAGACCAAGACGGTGTCCATCATCCGCAACACGATCAAGCTGGAAGAACAGGCGGCGCAGAAGCGCGTGATCGAAATCAGTCGTGACGGCAAGCCTTACCGTCTTGGCGTCATCAAGCTGCCAACCTTCTATGCCGATTTCCAGGCCATGCAGGCCGGTGACCCCAACTACCGCAGTACCACCCGCGATGTCCGCCGCCTGATCAACGAATTGAAGGCTGAAAATATCGATGGCATGGTGCTGGACTTGCGCAACAACGGCGGCGGATCGCTAACCGAAGCCAACTCACTGGTCGGTCTCTTTATCGAAACCGGCCCCACTGTGCAAATCCGCAGCGCGGGCGGCGACATCGAGGTCATGGGCGACTCCGATCCTTCGGTTGAGTACAGCGGGCCGTTGGTGGTCATGGTGAACCGGCTTTCCGCCTCGGCGGCTGAAATCTTTGCCGGCGCCATCCAGGATTATGGCCGGGGTCTGATCGTCGGCTCCACCAGTTTCGGCAAGGGCACGGTGCAATCGCTGCGCGATCTCAATTACGGGCAGTTGAAGGTCACGGAAGCCAAGTTCTACCGGATTTCGGGCGCCAGTACCCAGCATCGCGGCGTCGAACCGGATGTCAACTTTCCCAATATCTATGATAACGGTGATATAGGCGAATCCGCGCTGCCCAACGCCTTGCCTTGGGATACCATTCCTCCGGCGCGTTACCTGCCTTACGACGGTTACAGCAAACAACTTCCCCGTCTGCGAACCTTGTCCAAGCAGCGGCAGACGCTGGATCCGGATTTCAAATATCTGAATGCCCAGATCGCCTTGGCGGAAACGCTGAAAAAGGATACGGTCATCTCCCTGAATGCGGAGGTCCGCAAAAAGGAACAGGAAGAACTCGACCAGAAGCGGCTGGCAGTGGAAAACGCCCGCCGTCAGGAAAAGGGACAGGAATTACTGAAGACCTGGCGTGAAGCCGAGGCCGCCGCCGATCCGGATGGAAATCCTGATACCGTGGAAGCCCCCGACCCCACCGCCAAGGAAAAACCGGAGGATGAAGCTTACATCCGTGAAGCTGGCCAGGTCTTGCTGGACGCCATCCTGGCGCCTCCGCTCAAGATGGTGCAGCCAGCCAGTCCCCGCCCGGCAACCGCTGCAGTCCGGTAACCGGCCGGTTATACCAGTACACCCAGGCCTCCACCCGGATGCCCGAATCCAGGAGCACCGTCGAAAGTTCGCGGCGGTACTCCGGATTCTCTCCTTCCGCCTCTTCAAAGGCATCCAGTTCGGACCACAGGCTTTCAGGCACGCCATAGACATCCCCGCGCACGTCATCACGTCCGGGAATCAGGGCGGGATACCAGCTGACCCGATACAATTCCCCCTGCACCCTGGCGCCGCCCAGATAGTGCGCGGCCCGCCCCAATCGGACCCCCATCGGATGACCGACCTCGGGTCGCAGGCTGCCATACACAAACAAAAAGGAGTTTTCCATGCCCAACCCTCTGGTGCTGGCTTCGACGTCACGTTATCGAGGCGACCTGTTGCGACGTCTCACCACTGATTTAATTCAGGACAATCCCGGTGTGGAAGAGCTGCCGCTGCCGGGAGAAGACCCGGACAGTCTCTGCCTTCGTCTTGCCGAAGCCAAGGCCCTTGCGCTGGCCAAGCGCTACCCGAACCATCTCATTATCGGCTCGGATCAGGTTGCCTCCGTGGGCGGCAGGATTCTGGGAAAACCCGGTGATCACCCCAGCGCGGTCGAGCAACTCAAACAGTGCAGCGGTCAAACCGTTGACTTCCACTCCGGGCTCTGTGTCTTTAACAGCCAAACAGGAAGACGGCATCTGGGTGTCAACAGCACGCGCGTGGTTTTTCGGACCCTGGATGACGTCCGCATTGAGTCCTATCTGCGGCGGGAACAACCGTATGACTGTGCCGGCAGCTTCAAGTGCGAGGGCTTGGGCATTGCGCTGTTCAAGGCCATTCACAGCGACGATCCGACCAGCCTGATCGGATTGCCGTTGATCCTGACTGTGGAATTCCTGGCTCGGGAAAATCATCACTTTATCTGATCGTCACCGCGCTAACCGGGCTGTTGCGCAAGACTCAGCAAAAAAGAAGGGCCGGTAGAACCGGCCCTTGGTGGTGAGACAACGACTATCAGCGCAGCTTGATCTCCGAGCCCAGATCGAGTCGGGCGGCAATGGACTCGCCCATACTGGCGCCCAGCTTGCGGATCAGGTTATCCATCGGGCTTTTTTCCGTGGTGTAGTCAACCAGTTCCTCGGCTCCGGCCTGCTTGGCCACGCTCTGAACCGAACCAAAGCCATCCGCCAGCCCCAGTTCGACCGCCTGTTGACCCGTCCAGAACAGCCCGGAGAACATATCCGGCGTTTCCTTCAGACGCTGGCCCCGACCTTGCTTGACCGCGCTGATGAATTGCTGGTGAATGGTATCCAGCAACTTCTGCACATGCGCCTTTTCCTCGGGACTGATCGGAGCCAGCGGGTTCATGATGGCCTTGTGCTGACCGGCGGTCATGGTGCGATCCTCGACCCCGATCTTCTGGACCAAGCCCTGAACTCCGACGCCGGGCATGATCACCCCGATCGAGCCGACCAAACTGGCCGGGCTGACATAGATCTGGTCTGCGGCGGCGGCGATATAATAAGCACCCGAGGCACCAATATCGGTAATGACGGCAATGACCTTCTTCGTTTTGTGCTCGCCCCGCAGTTTGCGGATTTCCTCGAACACATAC
>CAZPZK010000430.1:0-2898 GCA_964591095.1 uncultured Moraxellaceae bacterium
GCAACTGAGCATGCTCTATCTGGTGATCGTGGCCGCCGGCAATATCCTGCTGCCCGGCAAGCAGGGACCACTAATCGCGGCCGTGGCGACCGTGGCGGTACTTTATGAGCAGTTCTACTCCATTCTCAATGACGACGCCGGTCTCTCCCTGCAGACGCTGGCGCAGTCCTCGCTGCTGGGACTCAGTTTTTTTGCCGTGGCGCTCTTCAGCCAACTGGTCAGCCACCGGTTCCGGCAGATGGAAGCCCTGGCCCTCCAGCGTTCGGAAGAAATCGCCAACCTGCAGATCCTGAATGAGCAGATCATTGAGCGCATGCATACCGGCATCCTGGTGGTCAACAACGAGAGGCGCCTGATCCTGATCAACAACGCCAGCCGCCGGTTGCTGGGCGTGGAAACGGTGTTTATCGGCATCAACCTGAAAGCCATTTCTCCCCTGCTGGATGCCGGCCTCAAGGCTTGGCATCTGCACCAGATGAAGCGGCCGCTAATCTTCAAGAACCAGCCCGGCTATCCGGAGCTCAGTGTCACCTTCATGAGCCTCGGCCAGAACACGCCCCAGGGCTTTACGCTGATTTTCGCGGAAAATACGGCGCAAATGACGCAAAAGGCCCAGCAATTGAAGCTGGCGTCACTGGGGCGGCTGACCGCCAGCATCGCCCATGAGATCCGCAATCCCCTGGGGGCAATCAGCCACGCCGCGCAGTTGCTGGCGGAGTCGGAAGCCATCGAAGGCCCGGACCGCCGCCTGCTGACCATCGTCCAGCAGCATTGCGTCCGGGTCAACGGCATCATCGAAAGCGTGCTGCAGCTTTCCCGCCGCGACAAATCGCTCCCGGAACTGATTCCATTGGACAACTGGCTGGATATTTTCCTGGAAGACATGCGCCATATCCATCCGGAGGTCACCATCGACAAGATGTGCGACCCCGCCCTGTCGGTGCGCTTCGACCCGCAACAACTGTATCAGGTGGTCAGCAACCTCAGCTCCAATGCCATCCATCACAGCAAGGCCAACAACCATCCTGTCGTGCAAATCGTTTGCGATGTGGACATTATCAGCAAGCTGCCCTATCTGGATGTGCGGGATGAAGGCAAGGGCGTACCTGTCGAACATCAGAAGCACTTGTTCGAGCCGTTTTACACCACCGAAAAACAGGGAACAGGCCTGGGACTCTATATCTCGCGGGAACTCTGCGAGGCCAACCAGGCCCACCTGGATTATATTCCCCAGGATCGGGGAGCCTGCTTCCGCATTTCCTTTTCGCATCCCAACCGGTTGATATGACCATGAAACCCCTTGCCCTGATTGTTGATGACGAACCCGACATCCGAGAACTGCTGGAGATCACGCTGAGCCGCATGGATATTGAATGCCGGCTGGCGGACTGCGTGGAAGCGGCGCTGGCTGTTCTGGCCTCGGAGCCCATCACGCTCTGCCTGACTGACATGAACCTTCCCGACGGCAGCGGCATTGATCTGGTGCAAACCATCCAGAAGTCCTGGCCGCATATCCCGGTGGCGGTCATTACCGCCTATGGCAGCATGGAAACCGCCGTCATTGCCTTGAAGGCCGGGGCTTTTGATTTTGTATCCAAACCGGTGGAACTGAGCCGGTTGCGCGATCTGGTGCGCAACGCCCTGCAATTGGCCCGCCCCGGCTTGGCGGCGGCGCCGGTCGAGGACGACCCCCGGTTGCTGGGCCAATCGCCCCTGATCCGTGACCTCAAGGAAACCATCCGCAAACTGGCGCGCAGCCAGGCGCCGGTGTATATCAGCGGCGAGTCCGGGACGGGCAAGGAAGTCGTGGCCCGCCTGATTCATGACTGGGGGCCCCGCGCCAAGAAACCCTTTGTCCCCGTCAATTGCGGCGCCATTCCCTCCGAACTGATGGAAAGCGAATTCTTCGGCCACAAGAAAGGCAGCTTTACCGGCGCCACCGAAGACAAGCAGGGGCTGTTCCAGGCCGCCAATGAAGGCACGCTGTTTCTGGATGAGGTCGCCGATCTGCCGCTGGTGATGCAGGTCAAGCTGCTGCGCGCCATTCAGGAAAAAACCGTGCGTCCCGTGGGGCATGCCAAGGAGTTTCCGGTCAATGTCCGGATCCTGAGCGCCACGCACAAGGATCTGGCCGCCGAAGTCGCCGCCGGACGCTTCCGCCAGGATCTGTTCTACCGGATCAACGTGATTCAGCTTCGCATCCCCGCCCTGCGCGATCGCGGCGATGACATCATCTACCTGACCGAGACCTTCCTGAAGCGCCTGAGCCAGGATTGGGGCATCAAGCAACCCGCCCTCAGCGAAGAAGCCAAGCGGGTGCTCAAGCAATTCAGCTTTCCCGGCAATGTCCGCGAACTGCAGAATACCCTGGAACGGGCGCTGACCCTGTGTGACGGTGATTTCATCCTGCCCGCGCACCTGCAGTTACCGGAATGCCCCGTGCCGGAAGCCCCGGCGCCGTCGGAGCCCGAGACGGACCTGACCATTCCGGTGCTGCCGGTACCGACGGCCGTTCAACTCCATGACTCGCTGGAAGATTACCTGATGTCCGTGGAAAAGAACCTGATTCTGAAGGCGCTGGATGAAACACGCTGGAACCGCACCGCCGCCGCGCGCAAGCTGGGCATGACATTCCGCTCCTTGCGCTATCGACTGAAGAAACTGGGCCTGGATGACGATAGCGACGAAGAGGCAGACAACTGACTCGCCCTTACGCCACCTGATAAGGCTGCGGGGACAGCCGGGGTTCCCTCGCCAGTACCAGATCCGCCAGCAGCCCGGCCGATGCCGGCGCCAGCACCAGACCATTCCGGTAATGACCGGTGTTGACCCAAAGATTTTCATAGCCCGGCGCGCGGCCGATAAAAGGGATGCCGTTGGGGGACCCCGGTCGCAAGC
>CAZPZK010000431.1:0-2892 GCA_964591095.1 uncultured Moraxellaceae bacterium
CGCTTCCTCAATGATTCGCGCGCGCCCCTGGCTCATATCCACGGCGAGCTTCATCGAACTCATTTCTGCGACCTTGATGCCGCGACGATTGGCAAAGATCAGCTTGTCCACGGAGCGAATCCGGGCAACCAGCTTGTGCCGATCCCGGCGATCGGTCTGGACAAATTCAACCCAACTGCCAACATTCAACTGATTAACCTTCAGCACATTCATGTCATCGTTGGGCAAGGACTCGGTCAAGGAGGGAGCAACCGTATCACTGGGCAATACAACAGCAGACACAGGCTGATTGCCTCCCCTACCCATTTGCTCCGCCGAAACCATGCCCTCGGCAGGACCTTCCGTCTTGGCCGACTCCGCGTCAAAAACGGTGACCGTCGGCATGGTGTGACCACCCATCAACTCCATGTGCGCCTGAGACAACTCCCGCAACAATGTCTCGGTTGCCAGCGCATCATAGTTTACCGCCGCCAGCCCCTTCTTCAGGCTGTTGAGCAGTTTGGGCGAAACATTCTTGAGGCGGGCAATCCACTCCGGACCCGGCTGCGGAATGACACTCCAAACCAACGCATCAACAACCTTGACCGCCTGTTTCCAAGCCTCTGACTCCGTTCCATCCTTCAGGCAATTAATGTAAAGCACATGCTTCCAGCCTTCCTGCAACAGCTTGACTACCACCAAAGGCAACTGGCGTCCAGTCAGTCGGCGATTAAGCATCTGTTGCACCATCGCGCGCGCCATATCCGCGCGCGCCCGCCCCTCTTCGGCCTCGCGGGTGCGCTTATCGATTGCATCCGATCTTTTCTGCTGCTGCTCATAAAAGTCAGAAAAATCCTTGAGCAGATCATCAAACAGCGTCAGATCATCGATGAATTCATTAAGAATCCGGAAAACCACCTCTTCGATTTTGGAATAGAGCGCGTCACCCCCTGGATCTTTCTGGTTCCAGCCGATACCTGCCTTGGCCAATAGATTAAGCAATTGCCGCGCCTTATGGCTTTCTGCGTTAAAGAACGTCTTGTCCAGAATGGCCACTTTCAACAACGGGATTTGCAGTCGGCCAAGCAATGCCTTCATCGCCGTCGGAAGATCGTCATCATCCAGAATGAAATCGAAAAGCATCGACACCAGATTGATGACATCCTCATCCGCCTGACGAACCGCCTCGACCGTGCGCTCGTCGGACTTCAAGTTTTTGCGGATGCCCTGGCGAACCTCATTGACACTAGGGGAGGCATCGTCCTCGGTGAGCTTGCTCTTAGGCTGGATTTCCTGCAATTTGGAAAGCAATCCGACCAGCTGCTCGGTTGCCAAGGCCTGAACTTGCGCCGTTGCCGCAATATGTTCCGGCATAATCGGCACGGCGGCAACACTCCCCCCCAAGGCGGCGGCGGGAACCGTACCAACACCACCACCCCCGACATATTCCCCGCCATGATAGGTAGCACCGGACACCGTTCCAGTTCCGGCCGGAATGCCGGCTATACCGCCAGGCGCACCAGTAGCCACCGCGGATTTACTGATTTGCGAAACATCCTTCATGAATGACAGGATGTCCTCAGTTTCGAGCTTCTTCTCCTCCTTTTTTTCCGGCTTGCCAGAGTCATCACCGGATTTGGGAGCCGCATAGGTGATCTTCAAATCCGGCAAGATGCCGGCGGTGACTAGAGCCTGATTGGCATCCTCAAGCAATGGCGGAAGCTTGGACAGCAGTTCTTGTTGAAAAATCTTTAATACCAGGACCTTCTGGTCGGTCGTCAACGCCAGCGTCTTGAGCTGATTGCCAAATGTCTCGGCAATGAATCCCGGGTCCAGCGGAAACAGCGCATCATCCAGAAGAGTCTCCGGTAACAAATGCTGAAATCTGGCACGGAGCAAGGCAAGAACATTGGAATTAGTCGAGCGGCTTTTGGTCGCCATGCCATCAATGGCCACCTTAACATCCATATCGTCAGAGGCGACCAGACTCAAAGAAGAGAAATCAACCTTACCCAGGTTTTCAGAACCGCTCTTGTCGCTTTTCTTCTGCTGCGCCAAAGCAAGGAAGGCTCCGCCAAACGCCCTCATGAAGTCCGTCGCCAATTGCTCACGGCTTCGACGGATTTCAATGATGATATCCATGGAGTGCTGCTGCTCGGAGGGGCTTTGCGTCTGGCTCCATTCAAAAACGATTGACTCGGATCGTCCCAGCATATCCCCGATCATCGCCTCCAAACGAGGCTGGACCAGATTGCGCACACTCTCAATGGCAACAGGCAACTTACCGGGTATGGCCGTTGGCGCCTTGCCTGGCCGACTGAAATCTTGTGACATAAGAGTACTCATTATTGTGAGCAGCGTTGCTAGTAGCGCCCCTGCTTCATGCCTCTAGACTTGAGAGACCGGTACTACCGGCCAGACTCCAATATTCTTTTAATGGCTACAGAAGCCTATACTTGCATTTTCCCTGAACATGATACACCCGCCATGATCCCAGTTAACCTGTTCGAAGACGCCATCGCTCACAATGTCCGCTCCGCCCTTGATGAAGATGTGGGAACCGGTGATATCACCGCACGACTGATACCAGCCCGTCAAGTCGGCCGAGCTCGCGTGATCAGTCGGGAATCCATGATCCTTGCCGGTAAGCCATGGGTCAACGCCCTGTTCACCACCCTGGACCCTGATGTCGAAGTCGTCTGGCAAGCGGACGATGGCGACACCGTACAGGCGGACATGCCTTTTCTTCACCTGCAAGGACCCGCCAGATCCTTGCTGAGCGGCGAACGTGCGGCTTTGAATTTCCTTCAGACCTTATCCGGAACCGCCACAAAAGTCCGTGAACTTGTCGCTCTTTTGGACGGCACCGACTGTCAATTGCTGGACACCCGAAAAACCATTCCCGGCTTGCGC
>CAZPZK010000432.1:0-2891 GCA_964591095.1 uncultured Moraxellaceae bacterium
CGGGATACTCGTAGAAGCCGGCGCCGTCCTTCTTGCCCGGACGCTTGAACTCGTTAAGCATCTTGTCGATGACCGGCACGGCGGCATCGACGGGCAAACCCGGCTTGCCTTCGGCAGCCAGATCCTTTTCCGTCTGCTGGCGGACCTTGCGGGTCAGTTCCAGATTCACTTCATCCAGCACCGCCAGCGGGCCAACCGGCATGCCCGCTTGCGCGGCGGCTTGCTCGATGGAGACGGGGTTCCAGCCTTCGGCCAGCATGTTCACGCCTTCCATGCAGAAGGTGCCGAACACGCGGCTGGTGAAGAAACCGCGGCTGTCGTTGACGACAATCGGGGTCTTCTTGATCTGGAGCACGTAGTCAAAGGCCTTGGCCAGCGCTTCGTCGCCGGTCTCCTTGCCCATGATGATTTCCACCAGCGGCATCTTGTCGACAGGCGAGAAGAAATGCAGGCCGATGTAGTTCCTGGCGTTGCGCGAGGCTTCGGCCAGACCGGTGATCGGCAACGTCGAGGTGTTGGAGGCCATCACCAGTTCCGCACCGCAGGCGGCTTCGGCGCGCTGGGTGACATCAGCCTTGATCTTGCGGTCTTCAAACACGGCTTCGATCACCAGGTCGGCGCCGGCCAGCAGGCTGTAATCGGTGGTCGGGGTGATCAGCGCCAGCTTCTCGGCGGCGGCCTCCTTGGTCATCTGCCCCTTGGAGACGCGCTTTTCCAGCAGCTTCTGGGTGTAGGCCTTGCCACGCTCGGCGGCTTCCTGGGCGGCGTCAATCAGCACCACTTCAATGCCGGACATGGCTGAGACATAGGCAATGCCCTGACCCATCATGCCCGCGCCGAGGATACCGACCTTCTTGCTCTTCCATTCGGGATAGGTTTCCTTGGAAGGACGCGAACCACCGCCGTTGATCTTCTGCAGGTCGAAGAAGAAGGCCTTGATCATGTTCTTCGAGTGCTTGCCGGTTGCCAGCTTGGTGAAGTAACGGCCTTCGATCTTCAGCGCGCTGTCGAAATCAACCTGTGCGCCTTCGACGGCGGCGCACATGATCGCCTTCGGCGCGGGATAGTTGTCCTGGGCGCCCTTCAGCTGCTTGCGCAGGTTAGAGGGGAACGCGGGCAGGTTCATCGCCAGCGCCGGGGTGCTGGGCGTGCCGCCGGGCATCTTGTAACCCTTGACGTCCCAGGCTTGCTGGGCGGCCGGGTTGGCCAGAATCCAGGCGCGGGCCTTGGCGATCATGTCTTCCGGGGTTTCGGCGATTTCATCGATGATACCGGCGGACAGCGCCTTGCCGGGCTTCATGCGCTGGCCTTGCATCAGCACGTTCATCAGGCCGTTCTGGATGCCCAGCATGCGCACGATGCGGGTGACGCCGCCACCGCCGGGCAACAGGCCCAGGCTGACTTCGGGCAGGCCGAACTCGGCCTTCGGGTTGTTCAGGGCGATGCGGCGATGGCAGGCCAGGGCGATTTCCAGGCCGCCGCCCAGCGCGGTGCCGTTCAGGGCGGCGACAACGGGCTTGCCCAAGGTTTCCAGCACGCGCAGTTGGCGCTTGATTTCGGTGACTTCGGCTTCAAAACGGGCGGCATGTTCCGGACCGGCCTGGATCAGCGACTTCAGGTCGCCGCCGGCAAAGAAGGTCTTCTTGGCGGAAGTGATGATCACGCCCTTGATGTCGGCCTTTTCGGCCTGCAGGCGGGCCACGGCTTCCGCCATGGAACGGCCATACAGTTCGTTCATGGTGTTGGCGGACGAGGTGGGGTCGTCCAGGGTCAGGGTGACGATATTGTCCGCGTCTTTTTCCCAACGGATGGCTGTCTGGGTCATGGTGTTATCTCTCTGAATACTCTAGGCCGGGGCTCAAACGCGTTCGATGATGGTGGCGATACCCATGCCACCGCCCACGCACAGGGTGCACAGCGCGCGCTTCAGGCCGCGACGCTCCAGTTCGTCCAGGGCGATCTGCACGATCATGCAGCCGGTCGCGCCCAGCGGGTGACCCATGGCGATGGAGCCGCCGTTGACGTTGACGATATCGTCTTTGATGCCCATGTCCTTCATGAAGCGCATGGCCACCGAGGCGAAGGCTTCGTTGATTTCCCACAGGTCGATGTCCTTGGCTTCCAGACCGGCCTTGGCCAGTGCCTTGCGGGCGGCGGGAGCCGGACCGGTCAGCATGATGGTGGGGTCAGCGCCGGACACGGCGGTGGCGATGATCCTGGCGCGCGGCTTCAGGCCCAGCTTCTTGCCGGTGGCTTCGTTGCCGATCAGCATCAGCGCCGCGCCGTCAACGATGCCGGAGGAATTGCCCGGCGTGTGCACGTGGTTGATCTTTTCAACCCAGTGGTATTTTTGCAGCGCCACGGCGTTAAAGCCGCCCATCTCGCCCATCATGGCGAAGGAGGGATTCAATCCGGCCAGGCCTTCCATGGTGGAGTTGGCCTTGATGAACTCGTCTTCGGCCAGGATGGTCAGGCCGTTGATGTCCTTGACCGGCACCACGGACTTCTTGAACCAGCCTTCGGCGCGGGCCTTGGCGGCGCGCTGCTGCGATTGCAGGGCAAAGCCGTCGATATCGGTGCGGCTGAAGCCTTCAATGGTGGCAATCAGGTCGGCGCCGATGCCTTGCGGCACGAATCCGGTTTCGAGGTTGGTTTCCGGGTCCATTGCCCAGGCGCCGCCGTCGGAGCCCATCGGCAGGCGGGACATGGATTCGACGCCGCCGACCACGACCAGATCTTCAAAACCGGAGCGCACCTTCATCGCGCCCAGGTTGACCGCTTCCAGACCAGAGGCGCAGAATCGGTTCAGCTGGACACCGGCAGTGGTGTCATTCCAGCCGGCCTTGATGGCGGCGGTCTTGGCGATGTCGGCGCCCTGGTCGCCGACCGGG
>CAZPZK010000433.1:0-2887 GCA_964591095.1 uncultured Moraxellaceae bacterium
GTTCGTGGGCCTGGATGCCGGCGAGGACAACCTGCCCGACGAGAGCACCATTCTTCGGTTCCGTCACCTGCTCGAAGCGCACAACCTGAGCTTGCAGATCCTGGCCACTGTCAACGCCACGCTGGCGGCCAAGGGTTTGCTGCTCAAGAGCGGGACCGTGGTCGATGCCACGCTCATTGCCGCGCCGAGTTCGACCAAGAACAGCCTCGGCGAACGCGACCCCGAGATGCACCAGACCAAGAAGGGCAACCAGTGGCATTTCGGCATGAAGGCCCACATTGGTGTGGATGCCGATTCGGGACTGGTGCATACGGTGCAAGGAACGGCGGCCAACGTGGCCGATGTCACCATGGCGCATGCCCTGCTGCACGGGCAAGAGGAAACGGCTTTTGGCGATGCGGGTTACACGGGTGTTGAGAAACGGGAAGAACTGTCGGGCAAGACTATCGCCTGGCAGATTGCCATGAAGCGAAGCAAACTGGCACCGTTGTTGGAAGGCCCCTTGGCGGAAGAGTACCGCTGGCTGGAATACATCAAGGCCTATGTCCGCTCCAAGGTGGAGCATCCATTCCGGGTCATCAAATGCCAGTTTGGCTATACCAAAACCCGTTATCGGGGACTGGCCAAAAACACGGCCAAGGTGGTGATGTTATTCATGCTGTCGAACTTGTGGATGGCGAGACGGAGATTGATGGCGACAGGATAAATTCGCTTGAACGGCGGAGGAGTAGCTGACTTCTGCACGGATTGGGACAAAACCCGGAAAATAGGGCAAAATTCAGGCCATAAAACGGTCGCCAGAAGGCGTCAGGAAAAGTGAAATGGCTTGTTCAGACTTTCCCTAGCGCCGCAAAAATGCCGAAGACCAGCTTGCTGGCGGCTGTCGTGGTGTCAAATGTTGCCCCTTGGTCAGTCAGCACCTTCAGGCCAGCGGCCAGGCCGGGCCGGTCATCCTTCTTGCTGGAGGTCTGGTCTTCGTAAAGGTGGGCCGTCTCCACCCCGGACCCCGGCGGCGATGAGCGCATCGCGCTGGAGGTCGGTGGTCTGGCTACCGACCGGCTTGGACACGCGCATGTATCCGATTTGAGAGGGCATGCGCCGCTACTACTACGGCCCTCCATCTCAACCCAAGAAGTGCTCCTGGCGTGAGCCGGACGGTCATCGACAGACTGCGACATGGAAATGTCCCTCAGGTCATCGCCATCAAGTGTCAATAGGTGTTGCGGTTCAGCCTGATAATCCCATTCGGAGTTTCCACAACCAGCGATACACCGCCGGCAACAAAAACAGCGACAGCAGCGGCGCCGTGATCATCCCACCGATCATCGGCGCCGCAATCCGGCTCATCACTTCCGACCCCGTGCCGTGCCCGATCAGGATGGGCAGCAACCCGGCCAGAATCACGGCTACCGTCATCGCCTTGGGACGAACCCGCAATACTGCGCCCGCGCGCAGGGCCTCGTCCAGCGCTTCCGCCGTCAACGGCTCGCCTGCCGCCTGTCGTTCGGCAATGGCATGGCGCAGGTACAGCAGCATGATGACGCCAAACTCCGCCGCCACTCCCGCCAGCGCGATAAAGCCGATCCCCGCCGCCACCGACAGGTGGTAATCCAGCGCCCACATCAGCCACACGCCGCCCACCAGCGCAAAGGGCAGGGTCGCCATGATCAGCAGGGCTTCCGTGACCTCGCGGAAGGTCAGGTACAGCAGCACGAAGATGATCAGCAGCGTCGCAGGCACAACGATTTTCAGCCGCGCCACCGCGCGTTCCAGGAACTCGAACTGGCCGGAGTAACTGATGCTGACGCCCGGGCCGGGATGCACGTCGCGTTGCACGACCGCCCGCAGGTCGCGCGCCACTGCCGCCAGATCGCGGCCGCGCACGTCGACATAGACCCAGCCGGACGGGCGGCCGTTCTCGCTTTTCAACATAGGCGGGCCGTCCTCGATGCGGATATCAGCCACTGCGCCCAGAGTGATCTGCTGCCCGGCGGGCGTCAGCACCGGCAGTTGGCGCAAGCCTTCCAGCGAATCGCGCCAGGCGCGGCCGTAACGGACATTGATCGGGAAACGGGCCAGGCCCTCCACGGTTTCCCCGACATTCTCGCCACCCACGGCGGAGCGGATCACCGATTGCACATCCTCCATGTTCAGTCCGTAGCGGGCGGCTTCGGCGCGACGGATATCCACCTGGATATAGCGGCCGCCGGTCAGCCGTTCGGCCAGCGCCGAAGCGACGCCGGGCACGCGGCGGGCGATGGCTTCAATCTGCCGGGCCGTCCGCTCTATCGCGGCCAGGTCCGGTCCGGCCACCTTCACCCCGATCGGACTCTTGATGCCGGTGGCCAGCATGTCGATGCGGTTGCGGATGGGCGGCACCCAGAGATTGCTGAGGCCGGGGACCTGCACCGCGCGATCCAGCGCTTCCACCAGTTTGTCCGGGGTCATGCCGGGCCGCCATTCCTCGCGCGGTTTCAGGCGGATGGTGGTTTCGAACATTTCCAGCGGCGCAGGGTCGGTGGCGCTTTCTGCCCGGCCCGCCTTGCCAAAGACGCCCGCCACTTCCGGAACGGTGCGGATCAGGCGGTCGGTCTGTTGCAGCAACTCGCCCGCCTTGGCCGCCGACAGGCCGGGCAGGGCGGAGGGCATGTACAGCAGGTCGCCCTCGTCCAGCGCGGGCATGAACTCGCCGCCCAGCCGCGCCAATGGCCACAGTGCCGACAGGCAGGCCAGCAATGCGACCACGACGGTCAGGCCGGGCCGGTGCAACACCTGGTCCAGGGCAGGGCGGTAGGCCGCGATCAGCCAGCGGTTGACCGGGTTGCGGGTTTCCGCGGGAATGCGGCCGCGAATCCACTAGCCCATCAGCACCGGCACCAGCGTGACC
>CAZPZK010000434.1:0-2884 GCA_964591095.1 uncultured Moraxellaceae bacterium
AGCCCAGACCCGGATCGCTTTTCGGCTTTACTTGGCTAGCGCCAACCTTCACCGTCCACGGAGACTCACCGGCAGCAGCAGCACCCGAAAAACCAGCAACCAGACCCAGAGCCAACATCAAAGGAATTGCACGCATGAACATCTCCAACTTCTAGTAAAATCTGTAACTTCTGGTTTCAATATATGCCTAAAGCAGTCACGTTTCCATACTTTTTGTAAGCATATAAAGAGTGAGTGTTTATTTTTTATGCTATTTCGTGATTTTTGAGACCTTTCCAGCCCCAATAGGGATCGTTTATCACTGTGCAAGATCAAATTTGCACCCAAACATCGCAAAAAAAAACGGACCTGCAAGCAGGCCCGTTTTTTTATTCGTCACGCGGAGGATTATTTCCAGCCGGTGACTTCCGCAATCGCCTTGCCCAGCTCGGCGGGATTGCGTACGGTCTTCACACCGGCCGCTTCCAGCGCCGCGAACTTCTCGGCGGCCGTACCCTTGCCACCAGAGATGATGGCGCCCGCATGCCCCATGCGCTTGCCCGCCGGAGCGGTCACACCCGCGATGTAGGACACCACCGGCTTGGTCACGTTGGCTTTAATGAAGGCCGCCGCTTCTTCTTCCGCCGAACCGCCGATTTCACCCACCATGATGATGGCTTCGGTCTGCGGATCGTTCTGGAACAGCGCCAGCGCGTCAATGAAGGTCATGCCCGGAATCGGGTCGCCGCCGATGCCGATACAGGTCGACTGACCGAAACCAAGGTCAGTGGTCTGCTTGACGGCTTCATAGGTCAGCGTGCCCGAACGGGAGACGATACCGACCTTGCCCGGCAGGTGAATATGGCCGGGCATGATGCCGATCTTGCACTGGCCGGGGGTGATCACGCCCGGGCAGTTCGGGCCGATCATGCGCACGCCACCCTTGCGGACGATGTATTCCTTCACATACAGCATGTCGATGGTCGGCACGCCTTCGGTGATGCAAACCACCAAGGTAATGCCGGCATCCACCGCTTCAAGGATGGCGTCCTTGCACAGCGAGGCCGGGACATAGATCACGGTCGCGGTCGCGCCGGTCTTTGCCACGGCTTCCTGCACAGTGTCAAACACCGGCAGCCCGAGGTGGGTGGTGCCGCCCTTGCCCGGCGTCACGCCGCCGACCATTTGCGTGCCGTAGGCAATCGCCTGTTCAGTGTGCAGGGTGCCTTGCGAGCCGGTGATGCCCTGGCAGATCACCTTGGTGTTTTTGTCGATCAATACGCTCATGACTCGCCCCTTAAACCTGTTTGACGACCAGCTCGCCCGCTTCGTTCAGCGAGGCGGCGGGAATGATGTTCAGACCACTGTCACGCAGCTTTTGCGCGCCCAGTTCGGCGTTATTGCCTTCAAGGCGGACAACAACCGGCACCTTCACGCCCACTTCCTGCACCGCGCCGATGATGCCTTCGGCAATCATGTCGCAACGCACGATGCCGCCAAAGATGTTGACCAGCACGGCCTGCACGGCGGAGTCGGACAGGATGATCTTGAAGGCTTCGGTAACGCGCTCTTTCGTTGCGCCGCCTCCGACATCGAGGAAGTTGGCCGGTTGGCCGCCCTTCAGCTTGATGATGTCCATGGTGGCCATCGCCAGACCGGCGCCGTTCACCATGCAACCGATGTTGCCTTCGAGAGCGACATAGTTCAGGTCCCACTCAACGGCGCGGCGTTCGCGGTCATCGATCTGGGTGGGATCGTCCATGGCCTTCAGCTTGGGCTGACGGAACAGGGCGTTGGAGTCGACCACGATCTTGGCATCGAGGCAATGCAGGTTGCCTTCCTTGGTGATGACCAGCGGGTTGACTTCAATCATCGCCAGATCGCATTCCACGAACATCTTGGCCAGGCCTAGGTAGATCTTGACGAACTGTTTGGTCTGGTTGGCGGTCAGGCCCAGCTTGCCGCCCAGTTCACGACCTTGGTAGGCCTGTGCGCCGATCAGCGGATCAATGGTGACCTTGAAGATTTTCTCGGGGGTATCGTGGGCAACCTTTTCGATTTCCACACCGCCTTCGGTGGAGGCCATGAAGACGATGCTGCGGCTGGCACGGTCAACGACCGCGCCCAGATACAGTTCCTTATCGATATCGGTGCAGGTTTCCACCAGAATCTTGGTGACGGGCTGGCCGCGGCTGTCCGTCTGGTAGGTCACCAGGCGGGTGCCCAGCTTGTCGCGGGCGAACTGTTCCACTTCATCCAGAGTCTTGACCAGCTTGACGCCGCCGGCCTTGCCGCGACCGCCAGCATGCACCTGTGCCTTGACGACCCAGACATCACCGCCAATCTGGGCGGCGGCCTGACGGGCCTCTTCGGGAGTCGATGCGTCGAAACCGCGGGAAACGGGGAGTCCGTATTCAGCAAACAGCTGCTTCCCCTGATACTCGTGTAGATTCATTTTTCACCTTCTGAAGAAGTGTTTCGAGCCGGTACGCTCGTGTCACCAACAAAAAGCGCGGGTTCACCGCGCTTCGTCATTTACTTGCGTTTACGCTGGATGGCGTGAATGGCGCGCCCGTCCACCGACAACGCGGCTTCATGCACCACTTCCGACAGGGTCGGGTGGGCGAATGTCATCAGTTGCAGGTCTTCCACACTGGAGGCGAACTCCAGCGCAATCATGCCCTGATGCACGATATCCCCGGCGTTGGGGCCGATCACGGTCATGCCCAGCAATCGGTCGGTCTTGTTGTCGGCGACAAACTTGACCAGCCCCTGGGTATCATTGGCGGCCAGGGCACGGCCGTTCACCTGGAAGGGGAACATGCCGGTCTTGACGTCAATATTTTCAGCCTTGGCGGCGTCCTCCGACTTGCCGACCCAGGCGATTTCCGGATGGGTGTAGATG